>JAISCG010000066.1 GCA_031265715.1 Holosporaceae bacterium
AATGCGGAATTGCTGGGAATTCCGATTTCCGGGGACGGAGCCGATGAAATAGCCGGCAGATCCAGGGGGACTCCGCGCATAGCCTGCCGCCTTCTGAAACGGGTCAGAGATTTCGCGATTGTAAATAATGCCGAAGTTATCGATAAAAAAAGTGCGGATTCGGCTTTGAAAAAATTGGATGTCGATGAAAGAGGGCTTGATTCAATGGATAGAAAATACTTAAAATACATACTTGATTTTTATAACGGCGGGCCGGTCGGAGTTGAGACCCTGGCGGCGGTGTTGTCGGAAAAAAGAGAAACGATTGAGGAAGTCATCGAGCCGTATATTCTTCAAATCGGACTTGTGCAGAGAACTGCGCGGGGACGTGTTCTTACGGTCGAAGGATATCGGTATTTGGGCATAGAGAAGAACGTGCAGCACGATCTATACGAGGGGAATTTGTTATGAACGGTATGGAAGAAATTATATCAACGGCCGGAGCGGGTATTGTGGATACGTCTTTGCAGGGAATCTTTGCTCAGGCTTCGTTCGCGGTAAAATTCGTCGTGATTTTGCTCATAATATGCTCGTGTTGGAGCTGGGTCGTAACTTTTGCAAAATTGCTCTGCCTGAGAAAATTGAAAGCTCGCGCCAATAAATTCGAGGAAGCTTTTTGGAATTGCGGATCCGTCGAGGTATTTTTCGACAGCGCAAACAGCAGGGGAGAGGACCCTTTTTGCGCGGTTTTTATGGCCGGTATGCAGGAGTGGCGGCGAGCGAGATCGAAGGTCAAGTCGGCGGTCGGGAATATTTCGCTGAATGAGCGGATTGTCCGCGTTATGCGCATCACTGCGGAACGCGAGTCGGAATATCTGGAGTATCATGTGGGATTTCTCGCGAGCGTGGGGTCGACGGCTCCTTTCGTGGGATTGTTTGGGACGGTTATCGGAATTATTAATACCTTTGAATCAATGAGAAGCGATCAAAACATAAGTTTGGTTTCGGTTGCTCCGGGAATTGCGGAAGCGTTGTTCGCCACGGCGTTGGGACTTGCCGTTACCATTCCGGCGGTTATCGCCTACAACAAAATATTGTCGGAAATTAATCGATATCAAAACAGACTGGATATTTTTATCGATGAATTTTCGTCGATTGTTTCTCGGCAGATTGAAGATTCAGAGGCATAGATGGCTTTTTTTTCGAATCGGCGCAGAAGAAAGAATCAACGCCTTCCGATGAGCGAGATGAACGTCACTCCGATGATAGACGTTATGCTCGTGCTGCTGGTGATTTTTATGATTACCGCTCCGCTGTTGACCGTCGGCGTCAGGGTTGATCTTCCGAGTGCAAATGCGCCCGCCGTCAATGATAACGAAACTCCGATAGTGGTGTACGTTAAAAAAGAGGGACAGGTTTTTATCGGGGAAATAGAGGTCGACATCGAAACTTTACCGGATAAACTCAGAGCCGTTACCGGGGAAAATCTCACGGAAGCGAAAATTTTTGTGAAGGGAGACAGAGCGCTTTCCTACGGCGCCGTAATGAACGTTATGGGACGCATCAACAGTTCGGGGTTTAAAAAAGTTGTTCTGGTGACAGAATTACCGAAGAAGTAGGGAGGCCGTATGCGTCGGGCAAAAGCTGATCCTTCCCTAAAAATTCCGATTACGTGTTCGATGTTGCTGCATCTTACGGTGCTGGCGCTTATGTGGATTCCTTCTTTTTCCCCCGAAAGAAACGATATGACCTTTGCCGATGTTCAGATTATCGGCGAGGGCGAATTGCAGGACGTTCTCAATAATTATCAGACGGCGCCTGTGGTCGAAATTGTGCCCCGGGAAGAACCGAAAGAAGAGCCGGAACCGAAGGTAGAGCCGGAACCTCAGCCGAAAGAAGAGGTGAAGCCGGAGTCGACGCCAACGCCGGAACCGGAACCGATTGAGGAAAGTCCTTCGCCTTCTCCTGAATCGCAACCGACTCCAACGGAATTGCACGAAGAAGATGAAATTGTCTTTGAAGAATTGCCACGGAGCGAAGATCCGCCCCCGGTCGAAGAACCGCAGCAGCCTCCGGAAGAGCCGCAAAAAGACGAAAAAATCGAAGAGCAGGTAGAATCTGTTCCGAAAACGGAGGAAAAGCCGCCCGAGAAAATCCCGGAAGTAAAAAAGCCTCCGAAGAAAAAACACAGGCGGAAAATTTTGCGGGATGTTATCAAGCGCGCCGAAAAAAAGAAAAACAGGGAGAAAAATCGCCAAAAGATATTGGAGATTGCGGAAAAAGCAGATAAAGAGAAGAAGAATGCGGATCAAAAAAAGAAAAATGACAGCGCATTCGATAAAATGCTCAACAGCAGCATCAATGATTTGAAAAAAACTTCCGGAAAAGGTAAAAAAGGAACCGGAGTCGGAGAGTTCGGATCCGGCGAAAGTTTAACAGAGGCAGATTTTGAGATAATCAGTTCGCAAATATATCCGCACTGGGTTGTTCCGTCGGGAGTTCGAGACGCGGAAAACATAGTTATCGAGATAGAAGTGCAACTGCGGGACAGCGGTGAAATAGTTCAATCCGGCGTAAAAATTCTGGATGAGCGAAGGTATGCTTCGGATTACGTTTTCAGGGCGGCGGCAGACAGCGCCCGGAGAGCGATTTTGGAAACCGGCACGTTGAAAATACCGCGCGATAAAATGAGTCTGTTTAAAAAATTCGTTTTGCGCTTTAATTTGAAAGAAGCTTTGGGAGGATAGTATGGCAGCATTTAGGAAAATTGTATTTGTTTTGTGTGTAATGTTTGCATCGGTTTGCAATGCCGACGTGGTTGTGAACGTAAATAAAGGCGTGATGAAGCCGGTTAACATCGCCCTGAATTTATTTGATTCTTCCGGCGGGTGGAAAGATAATTTTGCGAAGGTAATCACCAATGATCTCCAGGGAACATTTCTGTTTCGCGCCATTCCGAGCAACGCATTCATGCAGGTTTTGGCGGGATCGGATAAAAATCCGACGTTTCCTTTGTGGAAAATCATAAGTGCGCAGTATTTGGCAAATCTTGAAATAAATGTTAACGGAAGCGTACTGAAAATATCCATGGTTTTGTACGACATTCTATCCGAAACGCCGGTGGGAAATCTCACGGTATCTGGTGATATTCGAGACTGGAGGAAGCTTGCTCACATAGTTTCCAACAATATATATGAGAGAGTTACGGGAGAAGTCGGATATTTCGACACAAAAATATTGTATGTCGCAGTTCAACCGCAGGCTCGGGGAAAAAAGACCTATCGCCTGGCGATGATGGATCAGGACGGGTACGATCACAAATTTCTCACCGACGGCGGCACAATTGTCCTGACCCCGCGCTTTTCTCCGAGCGGAAAAGAATTTTCGTTTTTTTCCTACCGCGAGAAAATCGTAAACGGACGCAGAATACCGGTCACCGCCGGAGTGTATCGCTATGACTTAGATACCCAAAAAACCGAATTGCTTGCTAATTTCAACGGAATGACCTACGCGCCGCGCTATTCTTCGGACGGAAATTTGCTCGTGTTCAGTTTATCCGATCACGGATCATCATCCATATATACGTTTGATCTTGTTACGAAAAGGATAACCCGCATCACCAAAGGAAGATGCATTGATACGTCTCCGTGTTTCTCTCCGGATGGAAAATATATCGTATTTAACTCCGACAGAGGCGGAACTCAGCAGCTCTACATAATGAATTCCGACGGATCCGATGTTCGGAGATTATCCTTTTCCAACGGCAGATACGCCACGCCGGTGTGGTCTCCGAGGGGAGATTGGATCGCGTTTACGAAATTCGGTCGCGACGGATTTTACATCGGCATCATTCATCCGGACGGCAGCGGTGAAAGAATGTTGGCGTCTGGGTATTTGGTCGAGGGACCGACATGGTCTCCGAACGGTCGTGTAATATTGTATTCGAACCAGGATTATTCCCGCCGAGAAAAAATTTTCAGCGTGGATGTTACCGGATACAATAAGCACCAGATTAAGACTCCCCAAAATGCGATAGATCCTGAGTGGTCCGCAAAAAGCAGATAGTCGGGCCGCGGGGGACCTTACCACCCGTCCCCCTTACCGCCTCTGCCTCATTAATTCCCAGGTCGCAGGATCTGATTTGACAATATCGAACATTTTCACTGCCTCCTTTAATGAGACTTTAGAGCCTGTACCTCAGACGATGAAAGTCCTGTATATTTACTGACAGAAGTTATCGACATTCCATCGCTTAGCATTGATAAAGCAGCTTCCCGTTTCTCTTCCATTCTGCCTTTAGTTTCACCTTCCATTTCTGCTTCGCAGATAGCGGAGTTGTAATCGCACGCTCCATCGTTCATGATCCTTATCAATTCCCGGGTCGCAGGATCTGACCTGACAATATCAAACATTTTCACTGCCTCCTTTAATGAGGCTTTAGAGCCTGTACCTCAGACGATGAAAGTCCTGTATATTTACTGACAGAAGTTATCGACATTCCATCGCTTAGCATTGATAAAGCAGCTTCCCGTTTCTCTTCCATTCTGCCTTCCATTCTGCCTTCCATTCTGCCTCTGGTTTCACCTTTCATTTCGGCTTCATAGATAGCGGAGGTGTAATCGCACGCTCCATCGTTCATAATCCTCATTAATTCCCGTGTCGCAGGATCTGATTTGACAATATCGAACATTTTCACTGCCTCCTTTATTACCGGCTCAAACTCGCCTATTTTGTTTACAGCCTCAGAATGTGGGTTGCGTATGAATTCGACCCACCACGTGACCGGACTGTCTTC
>JAISCG010000044.1 GCA_031265715.1 Holosporaceae bacterium
TATGTTGATTTCGTGAGCTCCTTTTAATATTGGTGAACTATGGCAAAGAAGTTATACATTGGAAATTTAGCGTATTCCGTGAACGATGATTCGTTAAAAAACGCTTTCTCTCAGTTTGGAGAAGTTGAATCTGCGATTGTTGTAAAAGACAAGATCAGCGGTCGCAGCAAGGGATTCGGATTCGTAGAGATGTCTACTGATGAATCAGCGGCGGCAGCTATCACAAAGCTGAATAAAACCGAATTTGCGGGACGCTTAATGTTCGTGTCGGAATCTAATTCCACAGAAGGTCCTCGCAGAAGCGGCGGCGGCAACGGCGGCAACGGCGGCGGTGGCGGCGGTGCTCGTCGTTTTGGCGGTGGCGGCGGCAGCGGCGGCGGCGGCGGACACAGACAGGATCGCAGACCTTCCTCCAGAGGGTAGGAATGAAACAGGTTACCGACGGGTTAGATAGTCTTTAATGTGTCGGTAACTTTCGGCTGGTTTTTGAATTGGCGCAATATCCCGAAAAAATAAAAAAAATTAAACCGCTGCGATTTTTTATCGAGCGGTTTTTTTTATGTCGGAAAAAGAGAGCGAATGCTCTCTTTTTGGTTGCTAATTTTTACCGTTACGACCAAAATTGTGGAAATAAGCGAAGAGTTTTGACTATAGCTCCGCATAAAGCAGGGTCAAAATCAACACTGTTTTGGATTGCCTGATCGAGAAAGCCCTCAAACATTCCATACATCAATGAACGAGCTCCATTTTCTGTTACATTATTATTGATAACTGTTACGAACTGGCGAAAAAGAAGGGTCGCAGGTATGTTTTTTATATCTATTTTTGAGACGAGTCCCGACAATGTTACTCGGATATCATCAAGATCAAGCACTTTGTCGCATTTGCTTACTAAAAAGCCCCTTATTGCTCCCATGTTCTTGTTTTCAAAAAAAGTTTTCCATTTCGAAAAATCTTCACTAACGCTTGCAAAAGCAGCCAATGTTTCGTAAATTTCCCCCTGAATTTTGAAGTTGATTTTAATAAGTTTCATTCCTTTCAGTTTTTCTCTGTTTTCTCTTTCTGCCCTTTTTCTTTCTCTGACAGCAAATAAGACCTCTTCCTCTAAAATGCTTATATCATCTTCCAGTCTGCTGACATCGGATGGGTTCTGCAATTGTTGCAAAATCTCATCTGCCCGAGATCTGAGTTGACCATCCGGCGCTGTATTCTTCATGCGTAAAACATTAGCCTTTGCCTGCGAAAATGATTTATCAGGCGACTGGGGCGGCGGCGCATCAAACGTTCCGGAAGGTGTTCCAAATGTTGCAACCGGCGCTCTAAGATCTTCATCGAAGTACGGTGGTGGTGCAAATTCTGTTGCGTCGGTTCGCGGGCTATCAATATCGTACGATTTATTGACCAATTGCGTGAATCGAGCCAGAAAATCCTCCTCTTCTGTTTTTTCGGGATTACGCTCCAATTCTTCGAAGAGGAGAGCGGCCTCTGCTGCGATAGTCGGGTAGTGCTCTTGGAAGTTAACCAACGGTCTTAAAAATTCCCCCAGTTCTCTTTTAGGTGGTGGTACAGCTCTTCCGGAGGACGGTGCTCTAAACGTTGCGCCTGGCGGCGGTGGTACAGCTCTTCCGGAGGATGGGGTTCTAACCGCGTCCGATTTGTTCGCCATGTTGGATAACGCAAAGAATTGCTCCAAAAAATCCCCATTTCCTATCAGGTCCAGATTATTCCCCAATTGTTTGATGAGCCCAGTGGCCTTGGACGCAATATCCCTTGGGTAGCACCCTTGGATGTTAAATAACTGTCTAAAAACTTCATTCGCATCTAACCCCGTAACACCACTAAAAAACAAAACACCTGTTAAAAATACAATCTTTTTCATGATTTCCCCTTTTCTTTTACTACAATGTATATATACAATATTTTTTTCAATATATCAATCATTTTTTTTGTTGAATTTTGGAAGAACAACAAAACAAAGAGAGCGAGCGCTCTCTTTTGGATTAGAGTGAATCTTTACTGTCTGTAAATAAAGAGAAAAGTTTTGTACATAGCTCCAAATAAGGCAATATCAGGGCGAACTCTATCTTGGCCTGCTTGAGCGAGAGCGTCTGAAAATTCTCCAAGCAGACGTTGCTTATATTCTTCTGCATAGCTATCCAATCTTGTTACGAACAAGCGAAAAGATTCATTGTTGGGGGCGTCTTTTTCAATATGACTTAATATCAGCTCGACGGCGCCTATTGGCGGTATTTTTTCTTTGGCCGCGGAAAAATCTAATATCTCTCCTTCACACGGATTTTCTTTTAAAAAACGAGCCATTAATTCCCTGGGAGTAGGGGAATTCTTGTCTGCCAAGGGAGTTCGACCATTAAAGAAAAGTTTCCAGCGAAACGTATCTTCTTCGAAACCTATAAATTGAGTCAAGGCTTCCTCTAATAATTCTGTGTTTTTTGGGAACTGTTTCTTCTCCACTGTTTCCGAGGGCTTCTCTGCTTTTTTTTTCTCCCTATGGTCCTTGAGGGTTTTTTTTGTCACTTGGTATGCAATCCTTCTTACTTGATCTTCACTGGGAGGAATACCCCCAAAAGCACTTGGATTGGCCTGATACTCGTTGTTAACCAGGCTTCTGATTTCCTGCATGATTTCCGTATTATCCACGAATTTTTGGAATATGGCTGATGCTTCTCTGTCATCCGGAGATGGATGTGATACACGGGGCGCGCGCGCTTTGTTTAACAAATCTGTAACTTCTTGCATAAAAATCGGATCGTTCATGAGGTTAGCATTACTATCTAACCGAGTGTAAGCGAAAAGAGCAGCCTCTTTGATATATTTATCGCGGCCGTGTAAAGCAATATTTCTCAAACGGTCTTCAACTTCTTCGAGAGATGTACTCACAACGTCGGACAGAGTCAATTCCACCCCCGTGTTGTTGACCAAACCGGCTCCCTGTGTAAAACCCGGATCACCCTGGAACAGGGGGGGTATTCCTCCGCTGCTTCGGGGAATCATGGGTGTTGTAAGGGATAGGCACGTTCCGCCGAACAGATCTGTAATAGTTCCCTGCGTAAAATCCGGATCGCTTGTGTGTCCGATATTATCGTTAATATCTAACATGTAAGCGGAAGTATCTCCATCTTGAATACGCTCATTGCTGCTTTGGTGAATCGGAGATGTTACGAAGGGTTGGCGTATTTCGTTGAACAAGTCTACAAATGTCTGCATAAACCCCTGATCGCTCATGAGGCTACTATTACAATCTAACAAACTGTAAGCGGAAAGAGCGGCATCTTGAATATCATCACTGCTGTTATCGATGATATAAATGAAACGGTCTTCAACTTCTTTCAAAGGTAAGTTCATAGCTTCAGACAGAGTCAATTCTCCTCTGTTACCGCCATCTGCCTGAAAATCCATTCCGCTGACGCCGCCAAAAAACAAGGCACCTGCTAAAAACATAATCTTTTTCATAATTTTCCCTTTCCGTTTATTACGGCGCAGATATATAACGTTTTTCAAAGTGTGTCAATTGTTCTTTTAAAGAATTTTTATTTTTTCATTAAGATTTTGAAAAACGGCAGAAATTAATTCGCGGGTGGTCATTGCGCTGATTTCTTCTTTAGTCCAAATATTGTTATAATTATCGGCGTTCGTGCAGAAAAATTTCGTTCGCAAAATGCCGGCAACGGCGGTTTTTTCGAGTGGCTCGTTTATATCGATAAAATCGTCAAGCTCCATTTCCTTCGGATTGTTGTTTTTGAGTATCTGAACGTCGCGATGGGGTTTGAGGCAAACGGTTTCGCACATGCTTTCCACAAAACTGTCAAACGTTAGGCTGTTTTTTGGGACAATTGTGTAGACGCCGGAAGTTATGTCGTTGCTTTTCATCAAAAATGTGACGGCTTTTATAAGCAAAGGCAGTATGTCTTTTCTGTAGTACACCGCTCCTTTTTCGGAATTTTCACAGCTGCAATTCACACATCCGTTCACAAAGATCGACGAAATTATCTTTCCGAAAACGATAGACGGATCGCTGATGCTTGCCGGGATTCTGATTACCCTGAATTTGGTAAACGTTTTTTTGCTCTGGGAATCCGCGAATTGCGCAAAAAGTTCTCCCAATCTCTGGGTCGCTCCGATCCAATTCCGAGCGTTCAACGCACCGGAACCGGAAAGAATGAAAACAAGCGGAATTTTGTTCGAGTGCGCAAAATTTATCAAACATCTTGTTTCAAGCACATTTTTTATGACCGCCTCTTTGAGATTTTCCTCTCCGGAGCGGATTGATTTCACCGGCATGTTGTAAAATAAGATGTCAGGCTTGCCCGACTGCAACTCGAACAGCTGCATGTCGACAATTTTTATTTTGTAATTTTTGTTCGGACACCTTTCGGACAGTTCCTGATCAGCCTCAAACATCAATCTTTCGGATTCGCAATAAACGGTTATGTCGACCGAATTCACGA
>JAISCG010000097.1 GCA_031265715.1 Holosporaceae bacterium
TTCGCAGACGTCGCGCACTACGCCGGACTCATTGTCGCCGGATTGTATCCGTCCCCGATGGGTTACGCACATGTCACGACATCGACTACCCACAAAACTTTGCGAGGACCGCGCGGCGGAGTTATCATGACAGACGACGAAGCTCTTGCAAAAAAAATTAACAGCGCCGTATTCCCCGGAGTGCAGGGAGGTCCGCAGATGCACAGCATCGCCGCAAAAGCGGTCGCTTTCGGAGAGGCGCTGCGTCCGGAATTTAAAGAATACGCGAAGCACGTGCTGGAAAATTCGATAGCGATGGCGAATCGCCTAAAAGAGCACGGTCTGGACATAGTTTCGGGAGGAACGGATTCTCATCTGTCGGTTGTCAGTCTCACGAAGCTTTCGGTCAACGGAAAAATTGCGTCGGAGGAGTTGGATAAAGTCGGACTGACCTGCAACAAAAATGCGATTCCGTTCGACAGTTTGCCGCCGTCGCAAACTTCCGGACTGAGACTCGGATCTGCTGCGATGACCACTCGCGGATTCGGTAAAAATGAGTTTGCAAAAACAGCGGACTTGATTTACAAAGTACTTTCGAACTACGGAAAATCAAACTACGAATCCGTAAAAGATGAAGTGAGAGCGGAAGTATCGAGTTTGTGCGAAAAATTTCCGCTTTATAAATAAACGGTAAGGCGCAGTAATAAAATATGGAAGAAAAAAAAGGGCGCGCAGTCGGAGGATTGCGCAGCGTGTCGAGGTTTTACGCTGTTCAAACGATCTATCGCGCGATGATGGTCGGCTGTCCGATCAGCAAGATTATAAATGAATCTCAAAAGCACGGCGAAGTGATTATCTCCGAAGATATTTCGGTGTCCGAAGCCGATTTTGAGTTTTTCAGATTGTTGCTGGAGACGGCCGAAAAACATCTGGAGAGCATAGATGAAGCCATCTCGCAAAATCTTTCGAGCAATTGGAAAATTGACAGATTGGACAGCGTGATGAAATCGATCCTCCGACTGGGTGCCGCGGAGCTCATGTATCTGGATATTCCGCCCAACGTGGTTTTCAATGAGTATATCGAAATTTCGAAATCGTTTTTTGAAAAAAGCGACGTTGCTTTCGCCAACGGATTGCTTAATTCCATTTTACAAAAATATCCTCGCGGCCCCGGGCTTTTTCCCGGAAGAACAAATGAATGAAGTTGTTTTGTGCAAAACACTTGCGCTACCGAAGAACAGAGCAAACCGCTGAAGCTCGTCATTGCGAGGAATAATGCGACGGGTGGTAAGCCATCCATAATAATTGCTTGCAACAAAATATCATCATGTTTAGAATGATTTCACGGTTTAGGAAAGGGAGTTGACGATGGATGACAGAGTTTCATTATTTAGCAGTCCTTTGTTTTTAGGGTTTGAACATTTTGAGCGACTGGTGGATTCTCTTTCCAAAATTCAGGACGACTCGTACCCTCCCTACAACATTGAGCAAATCGGAGAGCACGGTTTCAGGATTACCCTGGCTCTGGCGGGGTTCAAAAGGGAAAATATAAATATTTCCGTGGCGAACAATCAGCTTACCATTCGCGGAAAGCAGGAGTCGGATCGCGGCGCGGTGTACATATATAGAGGGATCGCCACTCGCCAATTTATAAAGACGTTTATTTTGGCAGACGGAGTCGAGGTAAAAGGCGCGGATTTTGATAACGGATTGCTGCATGTCAACTTGGTGCGAATAATAAATCCGAGCAACGTGAGAGTTATCGAGATCAGCGGGACTTCTCCGACAATTCCCCGACAAATCGAAAAATCTCCGGAGAGCAAATAGACTCTTTCTTTCAAGTTGCATGTTCACGAAAATTTTTGTATTTTCTCAGCGTATTGATTCGGGAAAAGTGTTTTGGAGATAACAAAAAGAATTACGGACGTCGTCGATCCTTCCTTAAATCATCACGGATATGAAGTCGTGCAGGTAAAAATGGTCGGCGGAAAATATCCGGTTGTCGCAATTGACATAGATCGCCTTGACGGACGCTCTGTCACAATGGAAGACTGCACCGCTGCCAATCGTTTGATTTCCGCTGTTTTAGATGTTGAAAATTTCATTGAAGGGGCATATACTCTGGAAGTTAGTTCGCCCGGTGAAAGTCGTCCTCTCAAAAAGATAAGCGATTTTGAGCGTTTTTGCGGTAAAGACGTGAAAATGGAGCTCGCCGTTGTGATAAACGGCAAAAGTAAATTCAAAGGAAAACTTTTGCAAGTCGAACGAAACGAAGATGACGCCGTTATTTATTTGGAGGAAGATGGTAATTCCGCTAAAGTAAAAATACCTTACGGTGGTATAAAAAGGGCGAGCGTAAAAAGGTTTTAGAGGAAGGGAAGGAGTATGACGGTAGCTTTGTGGACAGATTCTCGTTTTTACGGGATGGAATTACTGCAAGTATCAGATGCTGTGGCACGTGAAAAAGGTTTGGAAAAAGAGAAAATCTTGGAAGCTATGGAGAGTGCCATACAAAAAGCTGCCCGTTCCAAATACGGATTGGAGCACGATATTCGTGTAACCATCGACAGAAAAAACGGCGAGGTATCGATCATAAAATGCGTCACGGTTAGAGAAGTTCCCGAGGATGTATTCACCGAAATCTCGTTGGAAGAGGCGAAAAAAATCGATGAAAGCGTGGAAATCGGACACGTGTTCATCACCCCGCTTCCTTCGGTAAATTTCGGAAGAATAGCCGCGCAGGTCGGTCGCCAAATTATTTCCCAAAAAATCCGCGATGCCGAGCGTGAAAAACAATATAATGAATTTAAAGACAGAGTCGGAGAGATAATAAACGGAGTTGTGAAGCGTTCGGAATTCAGTTCCGTAATTTTGGATGTCGGACGGACGGAAGCAGCCATCAAGAGAGATCAACTGATTCCGAAGGAAAATTTTAGGATGGGGGACAGAGTACGCGCCTACATCGCCGGCGTTTCGCAGGAAACGAAAGGGCCTCAGGTTTTTTTGTCGCGCACTCATCCTCAGTTTTTGGCGAAATTATTCGCGCAGGAAGTTCCGGAAATATACGACAACGTGATTGAAATAAAATCGGTGGTGAGAGACCCGGGAAGTCGAGCAAAAATAGCTGTTTACACGGGCGACAGCAGCATCGATCCCATCGGAGCCTGTGTCGGCATCAGGGGGAGTCGCGTCCAGGCAATCATCCGGGAATTGCACGGAGAAAAAATCGACATCGTTCTGTGGTCCGACGATCCGGCAACCTTTGCGGTAAACGCTCTGGCTCCGGCCGAAGTTTCAAAAGTCGTCATGGATGAAGAAAACAGAAAATTTGAAGTGTTAACCCCGGACAATCAGTTGAGTCTGGCCATAGGTCGACGCGGACAAAACGTGAGACTCGCATCAAAACTGATAGGGTGGGGAGTCACCGTTGTTTCAGAATCCGAAGCGATTGAAAAAAAGAACAAGGAATACCATTCCTACTCGAAAAGATTTATGGATGCGCTCGACTGCGACGAAGTTATCGCGCATCTGTTGGTGGCGGAAGGTTTTACCGGCGTTTCCGAGCTCGCGAACGTTCCGGCAAACGAATTGGCCTCGATTGAGGGATTCGACGAGGATCTTGCGAAAGAGCTCATTTCCCGCGCCGTCGTGTGTTTAGAAAAGAAAGAGCAGGAAACTCTTCTCAAGTTAAAAGAAAAGAATATCGATGAGAGAATTCTGCAATTGGAGGTATTTTCAAATGAAGATTTACTGACTTTGGCCAAAAACGGAATAAAAAATCTGGATAATCTGGCGGATTTATGCGCCGACGAGTTAATAGAATTGTTGAGAAATTTAAGCCAAGAAAATGCCAACGCTATTATTCTTAAATCCAGAGAACATTGGTTTAAATGATGACATGAAGGATGGGAGAGATTGCACATGACGCAGCAAAAAAAAGGCACATTGAGTTTATCTTGTCCTGCGGATTTAAAAAAAACAGAATCATCAGGCGAAAAGGTCAGACAGAGTTTTTCCCACGGAAAAACGAAGGTTGTGACAGTTGAAGTTAAAAAGAAAAGGGTATTCGGTGCACAGCAGCCGGCAGGTCTGAATGCCTCACTTAACAAATTAAAAAAGAGCGGGGATCTCACCGAAAAGGAGCTGGAGACTCGTCTTAGGGTCGTAAAAGAATCCATAGAGAACAGAGAGCAGGAAGAGCTGGAAGCGGCCGCTCGCCTCAAGGTGCAGGAAGAGGCGCGCAAATTGGCTGAGGAACAAGCCGCAGCCGCCGCAGCTGCTGCAGCTGCCGCCGCTGCTGCTGTCGCCGCCGAAAAAGAATCTGCCGCTTTGCTCGAAAATGAGGAGAAAGTTGAAAAAGCTCCCGCCGAAGCAGAGCAAAAAGCACCTGAAACCGGTAAATTTTTCAACAAGCCGTTCCGCCCAAAAGATACGGAAGAGGAGGATGACCTTTCCGTAAAAAGTGCTGCGGCCAAAAAAGTTCCGGTCGTAAAAAAGGACATTAAGGAGCTGAAAGGACGCTATTCCAAAGGAGCTACCGGAAGAATTTCCATATACAACGCCATGGAGGGAGGGGACGACGCAAGAACTCGATCTCTGGCTTCGGTAAAACGCGCGCGGCAAAAAAATAAATTTGCCCAGGTTCGCCCCGAGGATGCAAAAATCATCAAAGAAGTAATTCTGCCTGAAACCATCAGCGTTCAGGAGCTGTCCAACAGGATGGCTGTCCGCACCGGTGACGTCGTCAAAACGTTGATGAAAATGGGAGTCATGGTAACGGCCAACCAAATCATAGACAGCGATACAGCGGAATTAATTATTTTGGAATTCGGTCACAAAGTGAAAAGAGTCAGTGACAGCGATATTGAAATCGGATTGAAGCGCGAAGATCTTGATGCGGATCTGACGCTGCGTCCTCCGGTTGTCACCATCATGGGGCACGTTGATCACGGAAAAACGTCGCTTCTTGATGCTCTGCGCAAAACCGACGTCGCTTCAACGGAAGCCGGCGGCATCACCCAGAGCATAGGAGCTTATCAAATAACCATGGGCGACGGCAGAAAAATTACCTTCATCGACACTCCGGGTCACGCCGCGTTTACCGAAATGAGATCCCGGGGAGCGAACATAACCGACATCGTGGTTCTGGTGGTTGCCGCCGACGACAGCGTAAGCGATCAAACCAT
>JAISCG010000144.1 GCA_031265715.1 Holosporaceae bacterium
CTTTGCTTTTAGAATGATTTCTTTGTTTTCGTGAATGATTACAAAGTCGTCCGCATATCTGACAATGCTCAATGATCTTACCGCGTCTCTGTGCCCTGTTTTCCTGAATTTTCTTTTTCGGCTCAAATTTAGCCTCCCATTCCGGTTCCGGAGTCAGCTTTACGAGAGCTTGTTTTGCTCGGTCTGCCATCGTAGGTATTCCCAACGGACGCTTCTCTGACTTCCCGGGTTTGGGAATCCAAATACGTCTCACCGGTTTACTTTTCTTGTTCAGATTCAACTCATTAGCTAACTTTAGCCGCTGAGTCGGGCTGAGCGATTTCACGCCGTCAATGCCGGCAGTTTTTTTGCCTTTATTGATCTGCGTTACTCTTTTGACAGCAAGCAACTTCGCGCTCTTCGATTTCAAGAGCAGTTTCTGAAGACGTTTTGCTCGTTTCCAATCGCCGCTCTTCGAGGCTTGATATATTCGCTTTTGCAACTTAAAGACGGATCGTTCCAGTTTGCGCCAGTTGATTTCGTCCCATTTATACACGGTCTTTTCAGACCGGCTCATAATTTCTTTATCGCTATTCACAACTATATCCTCCCAATTACAGTGTCCACGTCGGCATATCCTGCGCGTTACCACAGGCATTCGCTTCTTGAACAAAAACCACAATTCAAGTTTTTAGCGATCTGTATAAATCCAATATATAAGGCAAATACATTGATATATAAGCAGATACAGCTTTTGATCGTCTGATTTGATCTAAAAATATCCGATTGCATCCGTTAAAATTTAGTGCCATAATTGAGGCCATAAAATACGCTTGATTGGAGAGCAGATGCTGTCGGATGCGGCTTGCAAAAACGCTAAACCAAAAGATAAGATTTATGCTGTTACGGACGGCGGAGGCATGTATTTAGAAATTCACCCGAACGGCAGCAAATATTGGCGCATGAAGTACAGATACGCCGGAAAGCAAAAACGTATAGCATTTGGAGTATATCCGGAAGTTTCGCTGAAAGAAGCTCGTGCCAAGAAGGACGCTGCAAGGAAAACTCTTAAAAACGGAGAAGACCCGAGTATTATAAAGAAGAAAGCAAAGATTGAATTTATGGAGAATGTCGTTAATACATTTGAAAATGTTGCTCGAGAGTGGTTTGATAAGAAAAAAGCGGAGGTTAGCGAAAAGTACGCTTCCAAAATTATTTCAAGGCTGGAATATAATATATTTCCGTTTTTGGGTAGCACTCCGATTAAGAAAATATCTCCGCGGGAATTGTTGACTGTTATTCGTAAAATTGAGGAAAAAGGAGCAATTGTAACGGCTCGTATCGTAACGCAATATGTCGGTCAGATATTCAGATATGCAATTGCTGCAGATTGTGCCGAACATGACATAACAGCGGATCTGAAAGGTGCGCTGCGTTCTGCAAAAATTGTACATTATCCTCATTTTTCGGAAAAAGAATTTAGAGAATTTTTGAAAAATTTACCGGGCTTAAGAGGGGAAGAACTCACAAAATTAGCTCTGAAGCTTCTGATTCTAACATTTGTACGCAATGGAGAGCTGTGCGGAGCGCGTTGGAACGAATTTGATTTTGAAAGGAGGGAGTGGCGCATACCTGCCGAGCGTATGAAAATGAAAGAACAGCATATTGTTCATCTCTCAACGCAATCTGTTGCGGTGATTGAAAAAATAAAAGAAATCGCATGTAGCGATAATCTGTTGTTTCCCAACAGAGACGATAAATCGGCAACAATAAGCAAAGATACTTTAGCCTGTATTCTCAGAAAAAGCGGATATTGTGGGAAAATGACTCCACACGGAATCAGAGCTACAGCATCTACGATTCTGAACGAAAACGGTTTCAGAGCGGATATTATCGAGCGACAACTGGCGCATACTGAGCGAAACAATGTCAGAGCCAGCTATAATCATGCGCAATATCTGCCGGAACGTCGGGAAATGATGGACTGGTGGGGCGATTATGTAGAAAAACTGGAGGGAAAATGGTAAATCAGAAAACAGACGAAGACTATAAGCGTTACGTTAATCCGTTTGGAAACGTGTACAGCAAGAAAATATCGTTAGGTGAACTTTTGAATTTAGTAACCATGGGAAAAACTCGCGTTCATATGGTACATGCTCAATATGAACCTGCCGTATTCTCTATTTTTCCGCGGAAATCAGAGGGGAAACAAACAAAAACAACAGAACCGAAACAAACGAGCTCGAGTAAAACAATCGGTCCGATTGAAGAGCCGGAAATATATCTTAAAACTATATTGTTGGAGGAAGTGCCGTGTGAAAAGGCAGAAAACGGCGAGCCTGTATTCGAGAAATCTAAAGTAATCAATTGGTTTGAAGCTCGCAGAGCAGCTGATAAAGATTTCCCGTTTTTTCTCAGTGAAAAATTTGTTGCCGACTATAAACGCAGAAACAAGGATTTTGTATCCTATGATGATTTGAAAAGAGATCGTGATCAATGGGCGGACAGATGTGCTTTTCTGGAGAAGAGGCTGGCAAAGTTGGAAAGCGAGCATAATCTAAGCAAGAAAGACTTTATCCTATTGCTGGCGACACAACTAAAAAGAGAGGCTGAAGCGAAAGGAATCGACATGAGCATTCCGTTTGATATTGAAGTTATTTCTCATTTTCTGGGAATAGAAGTTTCTAAAGGAGATACCGTGTACAATCCCGGCGGAGCAAAAATCAAGGGATTTTCCTATGATCTGATCAGCAAATATTTGAATAAAACGGAACTTTTTCCGGAGGGTGCGCGAGGTAATGCTGATAAAGAAAAAAAAGCGGACAGAGAAGAAGACCTAAAAAAGATAAAAGACGTGTTTTCAGGGAAAGAATATCAGAAACTAAAAGATGACTTCAGCAAGATTAAATAAATTCTACCATCATTAGAATATTTTTTGTGTTTTTCATTGAAAGATGAGTTTTTTAAAAAATTCTAAGCCTAGTAGAATTTCGAAAAATATTCTTAGAATATTCTCATTTTTGAGTGATTTCCGAGCAGGGCTATACTGATCTCGAAGGTGCGCGGACAGTCTGCGCAGGATTTGAGGAGAGCAGTTATGTCCGAGGAAAGGTTTTTGAGATTACCGCAGATATTGCGGTTAATTCCGATAGGAAAATCCACGCTGTGGGAGAAGGTAAAGAAAGGAGAATTTCCGAAGCAGGTAAAATTGGGTGCAAAAATATCTGTTTGGAAAGCGTCTGAAGTGCAAGCCTACATCGATGATCATTGCATGGCATCCAATGATAATGAGGTGCGCCATGGTTGATTTTCGAAGAATTAAAGAGGCATACAGGCAGAATCCGCTATGTATACTAAAACAACTGATTTCCAACGGAAAAGTTGAAGGAAGTGATTATGTCGCCAAAAATCCTCGAAGAAACGATCGCAAAGCAGGTTCTTTTCGCATAGATATTGCGACCGGGAAATTTAACGATTTTGCGACCAGGGATCGTGGCGGAGACATTATTGATCTTGCCGCATTTGTATACAATTGTAACGCAGTAGCCGCCGCCGACAGGTTAAGTCGGCTGTTTTTTTCTTCTTTAGGAGGTAATAAGTCTGCTGTGCCAGAAGATTTACCGGTTAAGAAGAAAAAAATCGATCCGAATTATATTTGGAGCGAGTCAATAAAATCAGAGGATCACGAATATTTGAGGCGAAAACGCATTTGCAGCGGCAACGCAAGAGTTAACATTTACGGCGGCAGAAAACAACTGGTAATACCTCTGATTGATTCAATTCCGAATAAAAATTTGAAAGGACTACAATTTATCCGGGAGGACGGAAGCAAAAGTTTTCCCTTGCCGTTCAGGGGATTATTTCACGTTGTATCCGGCGGTCAGTGCAATCTGATTGTAATTGCCGAAGGATACGCCACAGCGAGAAGCATATACGAAGCCACAAGATTGTTTGTAATTGCAGCGATGTCTGCCTGCAACATGAAAGCAGTTGCATTGAAAATCCGCGAACTGTTTCCCTACTCCGATATCGTTATCGCCACTGATAATGATATCACCGGAAGACGAGCCGCAGAGGAAGCATCCCGAGCATTGGGCCGTAACGTCCAAATTATCTACCCAATGCAGGGAAAGGATTTTAACGACATGCTCGTCAAAGTCGGTTCAGATAGTCTCAAATTTCACATACTTAGCAGCATAAAAACGGAGACCGCCGTCTATGACTGATGATAACATAAATTTGAAAACAAAACCTAAAAGCTGCGACTTTACGATTGATAAAGAAAAAGGTCTCTTCTGTGACGAAGAAAGAATAAGCGACTATATTGAGGTTGTAGCTCTGTCACGAGATGATGGCGGCGTCCGATGGAAAAAACGAATTTTGTTTAAAGATTTGGACGGAAAACAACGGTCCGTTGATATTGAACAAAAGGCTTTATGCAATTACAAGGAAATTTTTGAAACTTTATTTGAGAACGGATTTGATACGTCATGTGATCGTTTAAAACTCAAGAAGTATTTGGAGACTGCACGACCGGAAAAAAGAATCACCGACATTTACACGGTCGGATGGACAGATGATGGTTCGTTTGTATGTCCGTCGTTCTCGATATCGAAAAAGGAAAAGTTTGCTTTTTCTCTGGTCGGCAATATAAAAGCGTCGGGTTTTGCGCGAAAAGGAACTCTTGAAGAATGGAGAGAGAACGTATGTGCACTGTGTGAGGGGAATAAAATTTTGACCCTGGCGCTGTGCGTCGGACTGTCCGGAGTCCTGCTAAAGAGATTAAAGTATTTCAACAATGCCGTTATTAATCTCACCGGACGGAGCTCCATAGGAAAAACAACGGCATTGTATGTTGCGGCTTCCCTATGGGGGGTTCCGAAAAGATTCATGCAACAGTGGCGTTCGACTTCCAACGCTTTGGAAGCAGTCGCCGAATCTTATAATGACTGTCTGTTAATTTTGGACGAATTAAGCCAAATTCAGGCCAAAGATATCGGGAATATAGTGTATATGCTCGGTAATTCGAAGGGAAAGAGCAGAATGAATGTCAACTCCGAGCTGAAGAAAAATAAAGAATGGACTTTATCTGTTCTGAGTTCCGGAGAAATCGGTATTGCCGACAAAATAGCAGAATCGGGAGAAAAAGCTAAAGCGGGACAGCTTGTAAGATGTATAGATATCGAATGTTTTATGTCCGATGAGTTGGGCATATATGATACGCTGCATGACGATATTCCGGATGGAGCAACATTTTCTAAGCTGCTGAAAGAAAAAACATCCGAGTATTACGGAACGGCTGCCGAGGCCTTTTTGACGCAATTAATAGAATCCTCCATTGATATTGAAGGCAGATTTTCCGAGCTGCGACAAAATTTTGATGAAAGGATAGGGAAAAAGATCGATGGACAAGTTTCTCGGGTTGCCGACCTGTTTGTACTCTACGCTCTTACGGGAGAACTGGCCTGCGAATTCGGGATATTCAGTCACAAACCCGCCGAGCTGAAGGATCTTGTTTTTGTATTATTTGAAAAGTGGCTTGATGAAAGAGGATCTGTCGGAGCAATGGAGGAGAAAGTCGTTCTGCAGCACGTAATCGGGTTTTTGGAACAAAATAATGCCCGTATACAAAATATTATTCTGTGCGGTGGGGGCAAAAGACCCGAGGAGCAAAGAAATTACAATAACTTGCTGGGATTTCGGGAAGTTTTAACGCAAAGCGGAGAAGATGCGGAAATTTATTACATTATTCAGAAAGCATTTGACGGCGATGTTTGCGGCGGTATGAACAAAAAACTTGTGAAAAGAATCCTGAAGGACAAAGGAATATTGATTTTGGATTCCGAAGGAAAAAACCCAAAGTGTCCCTATACAACGCCTCCATATAAACGAAGAGTAAAGTTGGTAATAGCAAACAACAAAAATTCAGATTTTTAGAGGGGAAAAAGTGGAATTGGGGAAAACTCTGAAATATTAGTGTGTTTCGTGTAATCGAAAAGGGGAATAATTCCCCTATTCCCCTTTTTTGTGGAATAATTCCACTTTTTTACCGCCGAATAACACTAAAATATGAGTGTTTTCCACTTTTCCCCTTTTTCCCCCGCGTTTTTTGTATTTTTCATAAAACGTTTATCACGGCAAGAATCCGATGAATACCAGGATCAAGCCGCAGCAACGCCCCAGATTCTGGGAAAAATCTTGATCCACGGAAGCGAATCAGAGGCATTATCACTGAAAACATAATCTGTCTCTTTTTTTAATTGGCAGAAATACCAAAGCCATTTATGCAAAAATATTTTCTTTGTGGGGGGGGGGGGCTTGATTTGTCCAATAATCTAATATAAATTAAATAGTGTTAGTACCTTGGAGGTTAAAATGAAGTTGATATCTAAAAAAATTTTGTGTTTGTGCGTTGTTGGAGTGTTTGGCAATTCTTTAGCAATGTTGCCGGTTGTTGAGGAAAATGAACTTGAGAAAGCGGCGAGTGCCGTAGTTGACAGTACGTCAGCCTACGATAAAGAGCTGGCCTCGGAGAAATTTGTTTCTGATCCTGAACAGCGAAAGCAAGTAAGACTTGGTATTGCTAAGATAGAAAGAATAAAAGGGTTGGATTTTTCCGCAAGCTACATTATATCTAAGGGAACTTTTCATCGTGTTATGAAATGTTTTAATTCTGATTTTATTTATCATATTTCAGAAAGCGATGAAATAGCCTTTTGTGATCGTTACTTTGATTTGTTAACTACTAAAGAAGTATTTGGAAAATTCAAAAGACTGGACGAACCGCGTCTTTATCCGGCGTATATGTATTGCCACAAAAATTTAGTAAAATTATTGTGCGTAGCACAGGCAGATCGATATCCAGGCATATCGCAAGTAGCGGATGGTTTGTTACCGTATGTGAACTAACCAAAGCTCTGGTACTGTAGTTTGTTTGTAAGTTATAGCGATCTAGTTTGGGATCGCTATTTTTTTGAATTTTTAACGGTCCATAAATCTTTTTCTTCTATATTCACCACAGTTTATATAGTAGAGAAATATAGAGGGAAAAATGAAATGCCTTATTTGCGTAACATCATTGATGTGTTGTTTTTTATGTAGTGGCCTTAGCACAGAAGAAGGGAGAAAAGTTTTAGAGTTCATTAACAGCGAAGGTTCTGTTAATGAGGATGTTTCGATTACTGATGATGGAAAATACAGGAATAGAATTTTCTATAATGCTATACCAAATAGGAAATGGGGAAACCTAGGACAGAAAGAATACGGAAGAACATTTCTAACAAAATTAACATGGTTAAGAGATAACTTGGGATGCGTTGTCGACGGCGAAACGACAGTAATTGATATATCCTACTCAAAATTAAAAGAATATTATGAAAAAAATAAGAACTCTATGAATTTTGTTGCGCCTTCTGATGCGGCTGCTTTGAACGAAATTAAAGCATATTTTGATGAAGGATGCGACCGCAAAAAACTATATGTCTTGGCCGGAAAGTATTTGTTTGATTTGCCAGATACAAAGGAAGTAGATGAGCTTGACGAGTCGACGTTCACAGTAAAAACTGTTAACAAAGTAACAAATGACGATTCCACAAAATTTGTTTTTGATAAAGTTTTAGAGGTAATTTTAAAAACGGAAACAGGTTGTAGACGAATAGAAAGTCTTCTTTTATTAAGACTGCTGTCATTTGTGGAATCGCATCCATTAGAAGTAAACCTTGAAAAAATAGTTGTGCTCAAAACAAATGATGTTACTAGTTGCGCAAATGGAACACTCGCCATTAACTTTGATGACATGGATTGTATAGATTTGTCTACCTTTGCTGTGTCTTCAGATGATAGTACTACACCTAAATCCACAAGAGCAGAACTGGAATCAATTAAAAGAACAGTAAAAGAATTTATGAAAGAAACGAATCTCAGCGGAAGTTTTGTATATCTTGCAGATTACCTAAGCAATCCAAAAAATGAAAAACTGCTGAAGAGAGGTTTTAATCTAATTGCTTGCAGCATTATACACGAATTGAGTCATGCTTACGATGCTTATCTGCTAGGCGTAACCAGCATTCCGGACGTGGATTTATCATCTGCTGGAGCTTATCTGGAAAACGAAAAATTATCTGATATATTCATACCATTATTGAATACAGATTTAAAAAATAAAATCGAGACTTGTTATAATCAAACTACCGGGTCACCCAATGCTATTTACATAACATTACGTAACAGCAACGTTATGAAACAACCGTATATTGCTGCAAACTTTCAAAGGATACTAGATAGAGAGCTTGCCAGAGAGATTTGCTCTAATGACAATCCGTCAGACATGCTGGTAATATCGGGGGCTGTACCAGTATATGTAGCTGGGACGAGGGAGTTTATTTTAATCGTGGATTACCAAAATGAAAATGCTATTAGGCGTGAATTTGGGGAACCGTACGTAATTGGTCATGGTCGGTATAAACTTTTTGCGGGTAAAAAGAGTGATGCCCAAACTCAGGTTGAACGATTGCAACCGATCTACGATCCTTATCCTATTGGCATAACATCAGAAGAAGGGAAATATAAAATATTTGAACCGTATGTTTTAGAAGAAGTTATAGGTGATGCAATAAAACAGTTAAAATCAGAAGGAAAGGAAATAGAATTATTTAAATATACTGTTGAGCCATCCAGGTAAAAGGTACTTCCTCACCTTCGCATCCTACGGATCAGGGAGCCCCGTTACCTCGTTAGCGTTAGAGTTTTTTTAAAGAGGTTAACTTTTGCGGAGACATCTTTAATAAGATGTTTCTGCTTTTTTGTTTCACACTGCTCAACACTCTGAAAAAGCAGCACTTCCGGCATATTTCGATAATTGATCGCAGATATGCTATAATGATTTCAGATATAGACAACGAGGTTAATACATGGCTCTTATAAGAAAGTCTGAATATGCTCGCAGACAAGGCTTTTCTAAATCCTATGTTTCAAAACTGATCAAACAAAGCAAGATATCTGTTTGCGACGGCATGATCGATGAGGACAAAGCGAATGCTCGCAACGATCTGAAAAAACAACTGCTGGAAGCGAAACTGAACACCGAGATATACAAAGGACAAATCCTTGAGGCTCAGGCTAACAAGATAGCAAGTCAATACATATCCGCAGAAGTTGTAAAGAAAGCCGTTCAAGCAAAGAATCGCATAGTCAGAGACACACTCCTGCAAATTCCAGATCGTGTTTCCTCGGTAATCGCTTCTCTCAAAGACGCTTCCGAAATCCATGCTCTGCTTATGACAGAGATAAGAAACACTCTTTTTGAATTGAGCAACGACACTACAGTCTAAGATTCTCAGGATGCGCAATAAGGTTCGAAGAACGGCAGTATGTGGTTTTAAATGTGTTGTGTTAGAGCACAGCAATGCAAAAGTGACTGTCGATCGACTTTAAGAAGATGATGTAAGCCTGACTTAATCACGCTCCTAATCAACGAAAACACCTATGCTCTACTCACCACAGCTGATCAGTTGCTATGGCTACTTTCGTTCAAAAATGTGCAAAAACCTTTATCGTTCGGATTATTGGTCGGACTAATCTGACCTGCTAATTTTAAGCTGCCAGGCAGGCTGTCAAACCTAATCGTCAAAAATGTCCCATAGCCTTTTCTCTCAGAAAATCCGACACACATACGAGGGAACAGTTTCGCACAGTGCTGCGGTCTTCTTTTTTTCTTTCTTAGCCGGCAATCATTTCTGCTGAAATTTTGATGCAAGTCTGCTATAATCCCTCGTAATCCAAGTAAATCTTATCATAGTATCATTGTAAGAATGGTGCCATTTTTGAGGCCATATTTGATATTTCTCGAAGCTTTAATGCTGAAAATTCAGAGAAAAATATGGCCATTTGTGATTTTGGACAATCCCTCCGCTGCAAGGCTTGCGGCCGGCTGCCTGCTTCAAGATCGGGATTTCTCCTGATCTTGAAAAGCGCTCACAACGGTTATCCCGTTCCGTAGTTCCGTTTCCCGTTGAACTTAGGCTCCTGCTGTCCGCCGAAGAGATTTTTGAGCACCAAATCGGAAACACCAACTTCCGATACCTTTCTCTTCTGCCGCGCGTATCAACTCTTTTCGCGCTTTCGTACTTTACGGCAGTTCAAACGCATATTCCTCACGTAGCCTTATTCAACTCTGTTCGAAGGATTTTGCTGTTAGAGTTCAGCATTACCTCCTTTTATCGCATGCTTGCACAGGGCCTACGCATGAAGAATTTTATTGACGGAAGCGAATAAATGTGCAGAGGACATAGAATTTCTGCGCATGACTGATTTTACAGACTGGGACGGCTTTTTTTTAGCCTTCACCAAGA
>JAISCG010000014.1 GCA_031265715.1 Holosporaceae bacterium
ATTATCGCTTATCCCGAAATTAAATTTCGATTTCAGCGAGAAATTTATCGGCTTCACCGACTTGCACACAAAACTTGCAACCGCCATTCCGATAAAATTAATCACGGAAAAAGCGAATACGGCCGATCCGTCTTCGGAATATAAAAATGCAAAAACATCATTCCAGATAACGTCGTTGTAGGCGGCGTAGTAAAAAAACACCCCGGAAAAAATTGCAAAGAAAACAGAAACATAGAGGGGGAAAATTATAAATTTTTCGTTTTCGCTGAGGTAGGCCAAACCGGTTTCCGTCAGTTTAATTTCACCGTGAAATATTACATAAACCATCCGAAAGTAATATATGCTTGCGAGCACGGATGTGATTACAATCAAAATTACGGCAGTGTAATAAACTGGTAAATTGCTGCCGATAATTTCGTTCAACAGGACTTTTTTCGCATAATACGCCGGCAACAAAGGTATATTTATCAAAGAGATAACAGTAAAAATAAATGCGATGTAAGTTTTGGGAAGCAGTTCGAACAGTCCGCCCATGCTTTTTATGTCCTGTTCTCCGGAGAGCGCGTGAACCACCGATCCCATGGCGAAAATCAACGCCGCTTTCGAAAATGCGTGCGACACAAATAAAATTTCCGCGGCGCCGTAGGCGGAAAAACCGCAGGCCGTTATCATCAAAGCGACCTGCGAACAGGTCGAGCAACTGAACATTTCTTCGATATCTGCGGCAAAAATTGCTTTTATCGAATAAACGGTTGTGCAAAGGATTCCGATCCACACGATAATATTTTGAATTGACTCGCTGCATTCAAACAGATTTTGTAACCGTATGATTACGATAATTCCGGCTGTCAGCAAAGCGGACGAATGAATCAGCGCCGCGGCCGGCGTCGGCGCGCGCATCGTACTTTTCAGCCAGGAGATCGATCCGATTTGAGCCGATTTTATAAAAACGGACGTCAGCATAATCAGCGAAATTATCTCCAATTTTTTCAGCTGCACGTCATTGCCCGCAAAAATTTTATTTATTTCACTGAAATTAAAACTTCCGAACACCGAAAAAATCATGACGGTCGCAATGATAAATCCGATATCTCCGATTTTATGCGTTGCGATTAATTTGAATGCGGCTTTCATCGAAGAATCCCGATTGCCGAACGCCGTTAAAAAGTAGGAAATGATTGTCAGGGCTTCCCAAAAAACAAACATCTGCAATAAATTTCCGGATGCTGAAAATAGAACCGTTACCAGGGATAATAAATTTATGCAGAACAAAAAGTCGTCAAGATTTTTTTTTACGTATCCGACGGAGTAGAAATTTGCGATCGCCGTCAGCGTGCACACAACCCAGGCCGACACAATGCTGAGAGAATCGGACACCAGCCCGAATTCGCAGCGGTTGATTCCTAAAAAATCGTAAATGTGCGAATACGTTGAAATCGGAGCGGACAGCTGCCGGATTAAAATCCACGCGGAAACAATCGCGGTCAACGCAGACGAAAAAACCGTTAAATATTTCAGGCCGTTGTTTTCGGCTTTTTTTTGATACACAAAATTTACTGCTAAAACAAACAGTTGCGACCAAACTATGTATTCCGTCATTTAACGCTCCGGTTATCGGTGCCAATGTACCAAAATTCGACGAAAAACTCTATTGCAAGCGGAAATAATTGCAGCCAACGCAAACGAAAAAACCGGTGTCCACGGTTAATTGTGAGAACCGTGTTTTAACGAAACCTTCAAATTATCGACGCCTCGTCAGACAATTCACTTTCCTTGATCTCTGTATAACTACATAAAAACACGTCAAACAAATTTATGTAATCGAAGTATTCGATAGTTTGGCAGTTTTTGCGATTTTCTCTCAGCACAAAAATTTTGTCCTTTTTAACCTTCAGCAGACATCGTCCGATCGTGTTGAGTTTTTTGCACAATATTTTATCGCAGATATCTTCCGTCAGTGTGACTGTGTACTTTTTTCCGCCGACACTTCTTATTACGCGTTTTAAAATTTCCGCCCGTACATTTTTTTCTTCACTATCTAATTGTTTTCTTTCTATAATTACCTGCTCCTCCGACGAGAAATTACAGAAATTTTTCAAAAAATTCACGGCGGCGGTTTCGATTTCATTTCGTCTTTTTCCGAGGCGTTTAATTTCATCTGAAATATCAGCGAGTTTCTGGGGATCGCGGGTTTTTAATTTTTTTCGACACGCAACGCGCAAAAAAAATTCCAGATCGTTCATCGGATCCGTTTTCCAGGAAATATTTCGATCTCTCAAAAAATCTTCCAATTTGTTTTTTGTAAAATTCAGCAGAGGACGCACCAACTTTACCTGGCGAGTGAGAGAGCGTACCCGGCTCATGCACGCCAGTCCGATTTCCGAACTGCCGGAATTCTTTCGAATTTCAAATGTTTCCAGTTGATCATTCATGGTGTGACCGACCAACAAAAATTTTATTCCGTTGTTTTCGCAAAAATCCGAGATTAATTTATACCTCGCTTCCCGGGCAAGATTTTCGAGTTTACCCGGGACGACGTAATCATTTTCTCTGTTCCATTCAAGAATTGTGTGATCAACTCCGATTGATCTGCAAAAATTTCCCACGAATTGCGCTTCTTCGCCGGATTCTTTTCGCAATTTATGATCAACCGTTACACAATACACTTTCACGCTTTTTTTTCTCGCCCATTCCGCGGTCAAAACCAGAAGTGACATGCTGTCGGAACCTCCGGAAACCGCGACGCAAACGGACTCCGCGCAGGGATCGATAATTTCATCCGCTTCCGCGCAAAAAAAATCGATCATTTATTTTTTTTCAATTCCGCAGCGGCTTTTTGTGCAAACGGTCCCGGGTAATCTCCGGTTATTTTTTTCAAAGTTGATTTGTATTTATCTCTTTGATTTAATTGTTTAAAACACAGAGCCAATTTGTAGAGTGTTTCGGCAGATTTTGATCCGCTCGGATTTGTTTTAAATCCTTTCATATATTCTATTGCGGCGTTTTTATAATCTTTTTCAATAAAATAAGTGTTCCCTATGTAAAACATCATCATTCCGCAGTATATGTCTTCGGGTTTTCGTTTTATAAAAGCGCTCAGTAAATTGCGAGCTCCTTCGGTATCATTTTCCTCTATCATATCAAGTGCATTTTTTAAAATTTCTTCGGGAGTGGAGTTTTCGACGACACTTGCCTCTTTTTGATCGACTGCTTTTTCCCGGTTTTTTTCGAGTGATTCCTCCAGAAAAACCACTCTTTTTTGTAATTCGGCGACGGTTTTCTCCAAATGTTCAATGCGGCCGACCGATTCTCTAACCGAATCGGACAATTCTGCCACGTCACTGTTTTTTCCCGACGCCGCGCAGGTGACGAGCACCAAAAAAGCTGCTGCTTTCTTCATTATGATTTTCTCCAAAAATTTCTCTAAACTTATCACATTTTGATTATAAATGACAAAGGCGCCGGGTTAAAATCAGCGCATTGTGCATAAGATATGCGACGGTCATCGGTCCGACTCCGTTCGGCACCGGAGTGATGGCAGCGGCAATTTCTTTCACTTCGTCAAAATTCACATCTCCAACGATTTTTTTCGCTCCATCTTTTTCGATTCGATTAACTCCGACGTCGATAACCGTGGTGCCAGGCTTAACAAATTCTTTCCCCACAAACAACGGCCTACCGACGGCACTTATTAAAATGTCCGCCGTTCTGCATATCTCCGGCAGATTTTTTGAGCGCGAATGCAGCGTGGTAACGGTGCAATTTTCGTTCAGTAGCAGTTGCGCCAGCGGACGTCCGACAATGAAAGATCGCCCGATGATCGCCGCGTGCAATCCTGAAATATCAGGGTGGACAGTGTTCAGCAGATGCAAAACTCCGAGAGGAGTGCAGGGAGAAACTTCCGAGTTACAGGAAAATAATTTTCCCAAATTAATCGTGGTCAGTCCGTCGACATCTTTTTCGGGATTCACCATATCGATAAATTTTCTGAAATTAAGATGATCAGGCAGCGGAGATTGCAACAAAATCGCGTGCACTTTGCTGTCGTCGTTCAGCGAACGAATTAACTTTTCAAGTTCGATCTCTCCGGTATTTCTGTCAAGTTTGTAAATCGTTGACGAAATTCCGAGAGACGCCGCCAGCTTCTTTTTTTTGGAAACATAGACATCGCTCGCCGGGTCGTCTCCGACATTTATCAAAGCGATGTGCGGCTCCGTTCCCTGTTTTTGAATTTCCTCGGCTCTTAATTTAATCTGATCGCAGAATTTTTCGGCGATTTCTTTTCCGTTAATGATACGACTCATAAGTACTCCTTAATCATAAAAAACGAATCAGTATGCGATCCGTCACTCTTTCAAAAAAAACCAAAAGCAGCATGAGCACGACCGGCGAAAAATCAATCGCCCCCGCGGTTGTCGGAATTTTTCTACGAATCGGTTGCAACATAAGATTTGCCACCCGCGAAATCGAACTTATGAGCACATACAAAACCTGATTTCCTGAATTCAAAATGTTCGCAACCAAAAGCCACCCCAGAATGACATCGGCGACGACAACCACCAGAGCCAAACCAAGTATCCCTTTGAATAATAACAACAACGGAACAAACAAAATATCCATCACAACTCCATTTCGCTTTGCTTAACAACTCCATCTTTACCGGAAGATATTTGATTAATTCTTAACTGCACCGATTCCAGCAAATTATCGCAGTGTTTTTTTAATGCGACGCCGCGCTCATAAAGATTTACGGATTCAATCAATGAAGCCTTTCCTTCCTCTAGAATTTTTACGATGCTTTCGAGCTCTTTTAGTGCCTGCTCGAACTCCATTTCTTTAATGTCTTCGTTCATCATGTTATTATTCTTTCCATAAATATAACACAGGATACATAAGTAACGGACTTTAAAACAATGGGGCAACCGAAAAATAATTCTTTAATCGACGAAACGACGTTTTTTCTCCTCGATTTGCCGGAAAAAAGCGGGCATGAGGCGCGGATCGTCGGCGGAGCGGTGCGGGATTTTCTTTTGCAGAAAAAAAGTTGCGACACGGACATCGCCATCACCGCCACTCCGACCGAAGTTATTGAAATTTACGGGAAGTGCGGGCTGGCCGTCATTCCATCCGGCATAAAACACGGATCCGTTTCCGTTATTTTCAACGGTAAAGCCTACGAAATTACGACGCTGCGTAAAGATGTGAAAGCGTTCGGGCGACATGCCGAAGTGGAATTTTCAAAATCTTTCGAAGAAGATTCTGCCCGGCGTGATTTTACGATCAACGCTATCTATATGGATAAAAAAGGGGAAATTTACGACTACCATTCCGGGATTAAAGATATTCGGGAAAAAAATATCAGATTTATCGGCGATCCCCGAAAGAGAATAGAAGAAGATTATCTGCGCATTCTTCGATATTTCAGATTCGTTGCGTCCCACGGAGATTTCAAATGCAACGAAGAATATTTGAACGCAATTAACTTATTGAAAAATAATGCAAAAATTTTGTCCGGCGAGAGGGTGATTTCGGAATTGTTGAAAATTTTCGACATTCCCGGCGCTCACGAAATTATTCCGAAAATGCGACCGGTTTTGGATGTTATGTTTTCGCTGACCTGCGATTCCCTGAAAATTTGTGCGGATCAAAAAATATATGACTCGCTTTCCCGCGAAGAAAAATTGGCGATGTTATTGAAATTTTCCGACAAAGATATTGTCGGCGAATATAATTTTCCCAAAGCGATCCGGGAAATGATTTTGCTGAAAGCGATCGACGATCGTTCCGAAATTTTTGTGCAATTAAAACGAATCAAAAAAGAGTACAGGAATTTTTATGCGAAATTTTTGGCGATATATGCCGGCGTGCGCGGCGATGAAAAAAATCCGGCAGATTACATGCAGGAACTTTTGAATTTTTGCTTATCGGAATGCGTTGATTTTAAACTCAATTCTGAGGATCTTTCGGAATATAATCTGACCCGGGACGAATTGAAAAATGTTATGATTGCGGCGAGAAAATATTGGCTCGCCAATAATGTTTCCCGCGCCGAATGTAAAAAATTTGTTCACGATATTATTTGTTCGCGAATT
>JAISCG010000078.1 GCA_031265715.1 Holosporaceae bacterium
TGAGCATAACCCTGGAAATGTTCGGAGCCGAATTTTTTAGAATGGCGAACGAGGTCGGAGTCAATCCGGAAATTTTGCACAGAATAATCGCACTCGCATCGGGGACGCTGCACGCTCTCCCGCACAACGGAGCGTTTATGTCGATGCTGGCGATCTGCGGTCTGACGCACAGAGACTCCTACAAGGATTTATTTGTCGTATGTCTGTGCGGATCAACCGTTGCGGTTGTTTTGGCCATCGTCCTCAACATGATGTTCGGAACGTTTTAAACTTGAATAGACAATATTTTTATAATATATATATAATAATTAGGAGGTAATAATGAAAAATATAACAAAAAGTGCAATGATATTGTGTTTTGCTTCTGCTTTACTCGGCGACGTAAAATCGATGATAAGTATTGATGGTTACATGGATTTGGGCTTTCGGAATCTTCGAAAGAATATACTCTTCCGGGATGGTCAATTGGAGAATGCCTTCCAAGGTTATCACGTGAAGGATATCCTATGGGGGTATCAGTGGGAAAATATCCTCCGGGGTCACAAACCGGAAATGTTGGATATTTTCCGTGGTTATGAAGATGCCTGCGCAGTAAGACAATCCTTTGTGGGACAACCCGAAAGTATAGAATTAGGTACTTTTTCAAGTGCCGACAGAGAGCAACTCATCGTAACACTGGTTGCTTTTTTAGACGCTGATAAAGAGCGACGCACAGCGTTAGATACTATTTTAGAAAGTATTGTCAAATGTGACAGACGGTTCAGAATAGAAATAATATCTGCCTTTTTAAGAGATGTTTTCGAAAATGATGAACAGAAAATAGCAATAACAGCTGCTTTTTTAGAGACCGAAACAATCATTTTTTTAAAAGACAGAAAATTCAAACACACATCAAACAATCCTTTTCATTCAGAAGATGTGGCATCAGTTGCTTGTTTTAAAGATTATGAAATACGAATGGCAGAAGCGGATAGAATAGTAGACAGAATAACAGCCAGAGTAGCAGAAGAAAGAGTTTGGGAAGAGAGAACCGCCGGTTTCTCGGGATGGATATCAAATCTTTTTGGGGGAAACTCAGGAGAACAGCGCCCGCGTCAGGGATTGATGGATGACCAGTAGGTTACATTGAGCCGAATGCCGACAGACGATTCCGATGTTACCACCCATCTCATTTAATCGAGCGTTTCATCGCGTCATTGCAAGGAGCAACGCGACGTGGCAATCCGGATTTTAAATTTGCTTAAATTTGAGCTCTGGATTGCTTCGCTTTCGCTCGCAATGACGCGAAAATGTTACCATAAATACTGAAGAAGACGATTTAAAGGAAAATTGAGACGGGTAGTAAGATTTTTTTGAGAAGAGCTTGCATATAGCTCTTGTTATTTCGCTAAAATGATAATATATTTATAACGTTATTTATTTGAATATTTTTGCTAAATTAAGGAAGGGGAGTAAAATGAAAAAAGTATCGTTGTTTTTTTTATCGGTCTTTTCGTGTTCGGTTGTCGCAATTAATGCGTTCGGAACGCTTCGCAACGTAACACTTGGTGAAGCCGGGGAATTTTATACGCTTTGCACTGGGAAAACTACTGATGATTGCGGAGAATTACGGGAATGTGAGTCTGAAAGGTCCAATACAGCCGGCATTACGGATCCGCAAATATTTCGCTTCGACGACTATGTTGTAAAGATATCGACAAAAAGAGCACCTACAGAGATTGAAGGAACTCGAAGAGCTTTACATCAGCTGACCGGTAAAACAAAACTTGATAATTTTTCGATTTTTGTGGCATCCAAAGTAGCAATTTTTGCGGAAGGAGAAGAATTGAGACCTCAGGACATTTTCGAATTCGACACGAGTCTTATCAGAGGACAATCTGTTCTTCAGTTAATGCCAATGGCACAGGGCGAAAGACTTCACAGTTTTTTAACTCACAATTTTTCGGAACTTGTTTTTGCGCAATTAGGTCTTGCGATCGGCAGTATGAATGCCATGGGTCTGCATAACAATGATTTGCATGGCCATAACATTATTGTTAGCACTGTTGACCCGGAAAAGCCTACTATTTCATTTATTGATTTTGAAAGGGCAAAATGCTCAATCGAAAGAAGTAATTTTGAATTTTCGTCAGATTGTGCAAAAACATTTAGGGATGTACTTCGTTGGTACTTTTTCCTCCCTATTTTGGCCAATCCATCTGCGTTTGATGTGAAAAACTGTATGGTTGGAAGATGCTTGAAATCATTTTTAACAAATTATTGTAAGGCAGTGCCCGAAGTATCGTTGCGTGGTCTGATAGATGCGCAGACATACACAGGTGGATTTCTGGATTATTTTTGTCAAAAGGAAAATTTTAATCGCTGGAATGATGTGGAATTCGTTGATCAACGCATGCTTGCAACCTGTAAAATGCTGGCCGAATTTCGCGAGTGCATCCAAAAAAAAGATCTGATACCTTGCGATATGTTTGACCTTATCCGAAATTTAGCATCAGGAGAAGAATATGATGAACCGGTGTACTATTCTCATACAATTAGAGATTTACTTTCAGCAATGTTTTTCAAATTTACACCAGATAACATATTCAGATTCCTGGATACACTTGGAATTTCCAAGGAAAAAGAATGGGTGGGGTACATTCCGACAATAATGGGTATTTAATTCTTCGGGTTTGCGAATGCGGGCACTGCCGGCAGTGTCCGGATGGCCCTACCCGGATTTCGTGCAATCGTAAAAAAATGATTACGACCGTATTGAGTTTTATGTTAATGTACGACAACGAAATTTGGAGGAAGCATGATAAGCTTTCAGGATATAATTTTTGCACTGCAAAAATATTGGGGAGATTACGGATGCGCGATCCTGCAACCCTACGATATGGAAGTCGGAGCGGGAACATTCAGTCCTCATACATTTCTGCGGGCTCTCGGCAGGAAAAATTGGCGAGCTGCGTATGTTCAACCGTCGCGTCGTCCCGCAGACGGTCGCTACGGCGAAAATCCCAATCGTGTGCAGAAACATCACCAATTTCAGGTAGTTATAAAACCCTCGCCGGATGATATCCAGGACATTTATTTGAAGAGTTTGGAAACGGTCGGTATCGATTGCAAACTTCATGACATAAGATTTGTCGAAGACGACTGGGAAAGCCCGACCCTGGGCGCGGCCGGACTCGGATGGGAAGTGTGGTGCGATGGAATGGAAATCACGCAATTTACGTATTTTCAGCAGGTCGGCGGAATTGCGTGCAGTCCCGTTACCGTCGAATTGACCTACGGATTGGAAAGACTGGCCATGTTCCTGCAATCAGTCGACAACGTCTATAATTTAAATTGGAACGGAAAAGAAGGCTCGGAAAGAATTTCCTACGGAGACGTTTGCCTGCAGCAGGAGGTCGAATTTTCGAAATATTCGTTTGAGTTTGCAGACGTCGAAAAACTCAAACAACATTTTACGGACGCGGAATCGGAATGTAATCGATTGGTCGAATCGGGACTAGCTCTTCCTGCCTACGATCAATGCATAAAAGCAAGTCATTTGTTTAATTTGATGGACGCCCGCAGATCCCTGAGCGTCGCCGAAAGAGTGGACAGAATTTCACGGGTGCGCGCTCTGGCGAAACTGTGCTGCGAAGTTCAAGCGAGGAATCATGAGTAATTTTTTATTGGAATTAATGGTGGAAGAAATTCCTTCGAGAATGCAGAAAGCGGCAATTTTTGATTTCGAAAAATTAATAACCGAAGAATTGAAAAAATTGCACATTGCGTATTCGAATGTGCGTTCCCACATCTCTCCGCGACGAATATTTTTTTCCGCCGAACTGAGTCGAACATCGGAAGCTTTTGTTGAGGAAAAGAAAGGGCCGCAGGTCACGTCCGGCGCAGACACAATCGAAAAATTTCTGAAAGCCAACAATGTTTCGATCGCCGATTGCATCGAAAAAGAAATCGACAGAAAAAAATTCATCTTTATTCGAACGGAGTACGATGCGAAAAACACCTTCGAGCTTCTCGACAGGGTCGTTAAAACCTCCGTGGAAAAAATGCAGTGGGAAAAATCCATGCGCTGGGGGAATCATCAATTTTATTTCGTGAGACCTCTGCGGAACGTCATGGCGATTTTTGATAAAAAGCCTTTGAAAATAAAATTTGATAAAATAAACCTGGAATCCGTTGATCACACCTTCGGGCATCGTTTTCTTTCGCCGCAGAAAGTCGTCGTCGAAGACTCGGCCGAATATCTCAAAAAAATGAAAGACGCTTTTGTGATTGTCAGTGCCGATGAAAGAAAGCAAATTATTCTGGATGAATTCAGAAAAATAGAGGCACAAAAACATATCTCCATTGAAGTTGATGAAAAATTGCTGGAAGAAGTTGTCGGCCTCAGCGAATATCCGGTGGTTCTGCTCGGAAAAATTCCGGAAAAATTCATGAAACTTCCGGAAGAAGCCGTAACCACTCCGATACGGGTGCATCAAAGATATTTCCCCACAAGAATTGACGGAAAATTAGCTCCCTATTTCGTTTTTGTCGCCAACAATGTTGCCGAAGACGGCGGAAAAACCATAATTGAGGGAAACGAGAGAGTATTGAATGCGCGCCTTTCGGACGCTCTCTTTTTCTTCGAAACGGATCTGCAAAAACCTCTGGAATCGCATCTGGAGAATCTGAAAAAAATTGTATTTAACGACAGGCTCGGGACCGTTTTTGATCGGGTGGGTCGCGTGGTGAGTATATGTGATTATTTGTGTGACGCCCTGGGGGTAAACGACACTCAGCTTCTGAGAAGAGCTTCGATTCTTGCAAAGTGCGATCTGTCCACCAACATGGTCTGCGAATTCACGGAATTGCAGGGAGTCATGGGGGCGCACTACGCAAAAATTCAGGGGGAAAATTTTGAGGTATGCGATGCGATCCGCGATCAGTATCGTCCGACGCACGAGATTACGAGTCGTCTGAGCGTGCTGCTTTCTTTGGCCGATAAAATCGAGCTTATCACGAGTTTTTTTGCCATAGGAAAGGAGCCGACCGGGTCCAAGGATCCGTTTGCGCTGCGCCGCGCCGCCATCGGAATTTTAAAAATCGTCGAAAATTTCCGATTTAATTTTGATCTAAAAAAACTTATTCTTCTCGCTTTTGAGCAGCTTCCGGTTCCGAATCTGAAAGCCGACACGGTTGATCGGGTTTACGGCTTTATTTTTGATCGTCTGAAAGTCGTGCTGAAGGAGTCGGGAATTCAACACAATGTCGTAAATGCAATGACGGCGACGGATC
>JAISCG010000092.1 GCA_031265715.1 Holosporaceae bacterium
TTTTTCTTTGTTCAGGTTTTTTGTTTATGACTGGTATATTGTGCCGTCAAGCTCGATGGTTCCCACATTATTAATAGGCGATATGCCTTTTGTTGAAAAATTCGCCTACGGATTCAGCAAGCACAGCGTTTGGTTCAGTCCGAATTTGTTTTCGGGAAGGGTGATGTTCAGAGATAACGTAAAGCGCGGCGAAGTTATCGTATTTAAGTATCCGCACGACGACGTAAATCCGGAAAACAACGATATCAATCTCATAAAAAGAGTGATAGCGTTGCCCGGTGACAGGATCAGCGTCACAAACGGAATCATAGCGGTGAACGGAGTTTCCGCGACTTTGAATTTTCAAAAGAAAATGGCCTATCACGACACACATGTTCGCAGATATTCGGAGCTGACTTTGTATGAAGAAAAACTTCCGCTTTCCGATGCTCCGTCTCACACGGTGGCCTACATAGATAGTATGAAATTTTCTGATGTGAATAATTTTCCGGAGGTTGTCGTTCCGGCCGGACATTATTTTGTGATGGGAGACAATCGCGATTGCTCAAAAGATTCCCGCTGCGGATTGGGATTCATCCCGGCGGAAAGTCTGATGGGGCGCGCCTGGTTCACAGTTTATTCCATCGCGAACGGAGTCAGACTCTGGGAATTCTGGCTGTGGCTTCAAAACATAAGGTACTCTCGTCTCTTTAAGAGGATTATCTGATGCTTTCGCTCTGTGATAGAGTGACGAAGCTTCAGGATATAATCGGCTATGAGTTCAATGATACGAAATTTGTGTCTGTGGCCGTGATTCACTACAGTCTGAAAAAAGGCGAAAAAAATGCCGCCGAAGATTTTGAGAGATTGGAATTTCTGGGGGATCGAGTTCTCGGTTTGTCGCTGGCTCATCTTTTATATAAAAAATTTCCCGACGATAGCGACGGAGATCTTGCCATGCGCATTTCCGTGCTGGCCGGAACGGATTTTCTCATAGATCTCGCGAAAAAAACGAAGATTGTCGATTGTCTTTCGTTTCCGAAGGATTTTTTCGTGTCGACAAACAAAAATTCATCGGCCATTGCGGACATGGTCGAAGCAATTTTCGGCGCCGTGTTTCTGGATTCAAATTTTGAAACGACGTCGAGCGTCATCGCGAAATTATGGAAAGATGCCGTCGGTAACGTGATATACAAAGAGAAAGATTCGAAAACTTTGCTGCAGGAAATGTCCCAGGCGGAATGCTCAAAATTACCGATTTATCGGTTGATAAAAATGACCGGGCAGGCTCATGATCCGATTTTCGAAATTGAAGTTACGGCATGCAAAATATCGGCACTCGGCTGCGGAAATTCGAAAAAAAATGCGGAACACGATGCTGCCGCTAAACTTATAAAAAAGATAAAGGAAACAAAGTGAAAAGATGCGGTTTTGTGGCGGTGCTTGGTGAAACCAATGCCGGTAAATCCACTCTGATTAATAAAATGGTGGGGCAAAAAGTATCGATAGTTTCGAGAAAAGCTCAGACTACGATATTCAAAATTAACGGAATAGCCATTCACGGCGAATGCCAAATTATCTTCACGGATACTCCGGGATTTTCCAAGATAAAACACAGGGAAGTTTTGGAGAAAATCACCTGGGATACTTTCCGTGAAGCCGATGATATTTTGTTCGTGGTGGACGTCTGCAAGAAAAATTTTGATCTGAGCGTCGCTCTGCTGAAAAAAATTCACTCGTCCAAAAAAGTTTCTCTGGTGATGAACAAAGTGGATTTAATCCACAAGCCGCGATTGCTCGAAATTGCGGAAATGTTCGGCGAAATTCGAAATTTTGAGAATGTGTTTATGGTCTCCGGTCTGACCGGAAGCGGCACGGACAAAATTTTGGATTTTTTGGCCGGAACTCTTCCCGAAGGCGAGTGGATTTACAACGAGGACGAAATCACGGATTTATCCTTCGATAAATACGCGGCAGAAATCACGCGCGAACACATATATCATCGATTGCACCAGGAAATTCCGTACAAATGCACAGTGAAAACCGAGAGCTGCGAGGATCAATCGGACGGCAGTCTGCGAATTGTTCAGAGCATTTTTGTGAAAAGCGAATCTCACAGATCGATATTCATCGGACACGGCGGAGGAAAAATAAAAGCCGTCGGCATCGCTGCGCGAAAGGAACTGTCGGAGCTGTCGGACAGAGAAATTCACCTGTTTTTGCATGTGTTACTTGATAGTTAATTATCATATTTTTTAATCTTAGCACCCGTCTCATTTAATCAGGCGTTTTCTCTCGTCATTGCAAGGAGCAAAGCGAGGCGGTAATCCAGTGATTCTAAATTTGCTTAAATTTGAGTTCTGGATTGCTTCGCTTCGCTCGCAATGACGCGAAAGTGTTACCATGAGTACTGTAGATACTAATTCAATATTTTATTGAAATTTCAAATAAAAAAAGATCCAATGTATGGTAAGTTTTTTAATAAATAAATATAGCATTTCATGATTTTTTAAAATATAATCTACTTTTAAAGTAGAGTATTTTTTGTATTAATAAAATCAGGAGGAAGAAATGGAAAAAACTCGTATCGGGTTGAAAATACTGCTGAGCACAGCTTTTATCCTATCGGTTGAGCATGGTGTGGGGTTGAAACCGCCCTGCGGAAATATAACTACTATTCAGGCTGCTCTCGAAGATCCAACTAGTACTCTGGTTGCTCTGGTAAATTATAAGGAGCAGGAGCTTTCGACTTGCGAAGAGTATCGGGATGAATCGGCCATTCTTCGGGCTTACGTAGAGTGTCATGGTGGATTAGCCACTGTTCTGGCTGAAGTAACCACTATTTGGGCTGCTCTGGGCGATTATAGTGTGCAGAAGATTATGACTTACGAAGAGTATCAGGCTGGTATAGCCCCGCTAGTTGCTATCCGGACTGCTCTGGGCGGTTATAATGTACAGGAGATTCCGACTTACGAAAAGTATCTGATTGCTCAGGGCAATTATGATTTGCAGGAGACTCCGGCAAAGCGTCAATCTGGTATAATCACTACTATAGTCGAGATCTTGAGTGCGCTCGGTTGATATTAACTTTCCACTAAAGTCTGCTGAGTTTTATGATCGAAAATAGCAAATTTGTCTAAAATAAAGAAGGCAGCATATCGCATTCAATTAAGCGTTTCATCTCGTCATTGCGAAAAGCAACGCGACGTGGCAATCCGGATTTTAAATTTGCCTAAATTTTAGCTCCAGATTGCTTCGCTCTGCTCGCAATGACTCGAAAATATTACCATAAATACTGAAAAAGACTATTTAAATGGAAATTAAAATTTTTTAAAAAAATCAGACGAGTAGTAAACTGTTTATCAGTTAATACTTGATTTTAATTCCTCTTCTTTTAATAATTTTAATTCCTCTCTTTTTACAAATTTAATAAATTCACAAATATCTGCCGAATCCGATGGAGTCTTATATTCCGGTTCTGTGTTAACAGTCTGTCCGGGAGAGATTCTCATACTTGAAGTTGAACGAGGGTTCGCAGTAGCAGATTCAGTCCGCTCAGATCTGACTTTCTCCCCCGGAAGTTTAAACAGAGGTCCACTATAAATTCCGACATATTCTAAACCGGCATCTGTCTTTTTCACAACCAATGAACCGCTAAATCCGCCACCGGCTCTATCAGCATCCACAAATGTCTGACTTTTATTCATCATTCTATCAGGCACAAACTGACTCAACACCTGTATACATTTCTTTTTATTCCATCCCAGGAGTTGAAGAAGATCATGTCGTTTTTTTAATTGACCATCTTCTTTGACCGCATCTAACAAAGTGCCAATATGACCATCCAGAGTCTGCTCCCACCCGGTCATACCGTATCCAACCACATAAAAAAAATCATCCCCGGTTACTCTTTCCCTTTTGTTATACCCGAATATATTCCCAGCCAAGATTTGCTCTCCGGATAAAACGTTACCCCCTTCATCCTTAACCTGATCGTCTAAAATTAGAATAGCAAGATCAAATATTTTACCGTTCCCCCGATAGATATAGGATCTTTTTACCTTGTACTTATCGGTTCTTGTGTTTCCTATGGTACATATTAACGGTAAATTTCCGTTATACCGCTTCGGTTCGGGAGTCACGCTTAGGTAAGTATTATTATCAAAAAAGTTACCGCACCTTGGAAAAAAATCACCTTCTCCGGTTTTTAGTACTAAATGTCCTTCATGACTAAGTGAACCACACATACCCCAGATATTAATAACATTATGAGCACAGGTAATTACTACCTTGCCTTTCAATCTCTCAACCCCCACGTCTATAAGTGTTCCTGTCCCTATTCCGGGAAGACAAATTCCTTCATCGGTCCCTTCCTCACCACCGTTGATTTCTTCCACTATATTGACTCTCACAACATTTTTGGTAAAACCTATCCACATATCGCTCCAGGCTGCCTTTATATCGTTTTCAGTGTAGAGATTTTTAAGATTAATTCTGAACATTGGATGATTGTACCCCTGAGCTTTATAATCTTTCAAAAAATCCGAAAGAAACTTTATATTTTCTCCGTATTTTCCGCCATCTTCCCAATCTTCCGGGACTGCATAGCAATTATGCATGCCGACTGCCGCAAGCGCTAAAGCAAGCATTATCTTTTTCATCATTTTCCTCCTTATTTATTTAAAAGTACAATTATCATATCAAGCAAAAATTATTTAAATAGGTAATTTTTTTTACTTCCCGGTTTCACGCAATTACCTCATGCCGACTTCGGAACTATTGAGCAGCACCTATATATAATCTCAAAATCAAGGCGTCGGCTGCTGTGGCTGCCGGGATTCATGATCTTTTACGAATTTAATAAATTCACAAATGTCCACCGGACTCGATACCGCAGTCGGATCTGATCCGTCTGCAGCAACAGATCCGGTCTCATTTGAAAGTTTAAACGCAGGTCCGCTGTAAATTCCTGCGTATTTTATCGGACCGCCGACATTCGGTTGTGAAATAACCAACGAACCGCTAAATCCGCCGCCGGCACGTTTAATATCAACAAAAGTCCGATATATACATCTATCAGATAATAATCCTCTGTGCATATTTACACGCTTCTTTTTATTCCATCCCAGGCACTGGAGCAAATCTTGCCGTTTTCCCAGTTGTTTTTCTCTAACTGCCTCCGACAAACCACCCATAGCCCCGGGAAGTTGCCCAAACCCTGTCATACCATACCCGATTATGCAAAAATCTGCACTATCCGTGATTGATGCTTCATTTCTTTCCCTGCTCCCGCATACAGTATCGGGCGAGATTCTTTCTCCGGGTAAAATTTGATTCTCTCTATCCACAATCGGATTGTCTAAAATCAGAATGGCCAGGTCAGACATAACACCGTTTTTTCGATAAATGTAGGCTTTCTTTACCTTATGCTGAACATTTCCCGATTCTTCTTCCGTATTTACCAACGGTAAATTTTCATCACGTCGTTCCGACTCGGGAGTTACACTGATATAAGCTTTATTTGTTAAAAGATTATCTTGTTTTGGAAAAAAGTTATTGCCTCCGGTTTGCAGTATCAAATGCTGATCCTGCGGTAAACCAAATATCGTCGACACAATATTCATATTATCAATGACATTATGAGCACAGGTAATTATTACCTTGCCTCTCAAGCTCTCATCCCCCACGTCTATAAGTGTTCCTGTCCCTATGAAGGGAAGACAAATCCCTTCGTCGGTTTTGTATACAGAATTGATTCTCACAACATTTCCGGTAAATTTACTGCACTTATAATTCCAAGCACTTTCTATATTATCTGTCCCGTAAAGGTAATCCAAAGAAAAACAAAACATCGGATGATTCAATCCCTGAGATTTATACTCATTCACAAAATCCGAAAGAAACTTTATATTTTTTCCGTATTTTCCGTCATCTTTCCAATCATCCGGGATTACATAGCAATCATCCGGGACTGCATAGCAATTATGCAGGCCGACTGCCGCAAGCGCTAAAACAAGCATTATCTTTTTCATTATTTTCCTCTTTCTTTATTTAAAAACAAAATTATTATATCAAATAAAAGTTAAAAAATTATTTAAAAAAAGGTATTTTTTTACTTCCCGGTTTCATGCAATTACCCCGGTTATAACATGTTAACAAAATGTTAACTTTTTGCGTTTTTTGGGCGATCGCGTACCCCCCCCCCCTTTGACAAAAAATAAAAAACAAATTTTTTATCATTGACACACACTTTCTTTACCTCTTTATGATATTTTCAAAAAAAATAATTACAGTCCGGGAGGTAATGAAATGAATAAAAAAACGATTAAAAACAAATTAAAAAACGTAAGATGGCTCTTTTGTTTATCCGTCGGGATCGGAGTCGGATTTTTAGTTTCAACTATTGTTGGCGCAATTGAAAAAATAAGAATAACGAACATAATACGTCATGCGCAGCAGCACGAGCATAAGGCTTTGAATATATTAAAATTAATAGCTCCCATGGAGGCGGTCGGACTGAATCTTGTCAGAGTGGGACGCAACGGAGACGGCGGCTACGTCATGCTCAATGAATTTCCCGATGATTCCGTTGCCTACAGTTTTGGTATAGGAGACGATATTTCCTGGGATGCAGATATTGCCAAAAAAAACATAGACGTTTACATGTATGATCATACGATAGACGCCCTGCCACATAATAATACACATCACAGCGACAAACATTTTCTTTTTTTCAAAACAGGTATTTGCGGAAAGAACAACAATTCCGAAAATTTAAAAACTTTTGAGCAACTATTAAAAATAAACGGTCATGAAAATGAAAAAAACATAATTTTAAAAATTGATACCGAAGGAGCCGAATGGGATTCTCTGCCCGACGTACCGGAGGAAACAATGGAGCGATGCAATCAAATTGTGGTGGAATTTCATTGGTTAAATCAAATGATTGACGATGAAAAATATAAAAAAATCTGCGATCTTTTGAAAAAGATAAATAAAACACACCAATCCGTTCATATACATGCTTGTAATTTCGATTCCTATGAAATAATAGACGGGGTACCTATTCCCAATGTAATTGAAGTAACCTATGCTCGCAAAAGCAACCATAAATTTACAAAAAATTACAAATGTTATCCTATAAAAGACCTTGATAGACCGAACACCCAAATCAGAGAGGATTATTTTTTGGGATTCTGTGGAATGTTGAACGAGTAGTTCCGACTGACAGGCACGATTTCCACTCTTTCCCGTTTCACGCAATTACCCCGGTTATAACCTGTTAATAAAATGTTAACTTTTTGCGTTTTTTGGGCGATCGCGCTTTTTTCTTCTTTTTCATCCACAATTCATCCACAGCTTTGTTTTGGAAAATTTTGGAATATTAATTTTTCCTTAACACTTATTAACAAAAGGTTAACGACGTTTTCGGACAAGTTAATAATTCGTTAACATATTTCGCGTACCAATATAAACAACAAAAGTTTTTCTATCAGTATTGAAAAGATATTTATATTATTATATAAGTTTCGGAGCGGGGTGTGGCGCAGTCCGGTAGCGCGCCTGCTTTGGGAGCAGGATGTCGGAGGTTCGAATCCTCTCGCCCCGACCACGCGGATTTTTTTATGAAAAAGCTAAACGGATGGCTGTGTTTTGATAAACCCGAAGGGGTATCGTCGAACTTCGCAATGGCGAAGGTGAGAAAAATTTTCGGCACCAGAGAAACCGGCTACGTGGGAACGCTGGATCCTTTCGCGACGGGAGTACTGCCGATTGCCGTCGGCGAAGCGAGAAAATTCATCAGATTTATCGAAGAATCAGTGAAAATGTACGTTTTTACGGCAATCTTCGGAGCAACCACCGACACGCTCGACAAGGACGGAAATATCACGGAAACCTGTCAGCACATTCCCGCCGAAAAAGAAATTTCGGAAAATCTGCGGCATTTCATCGGAGAAATCGAACAAATTCCCCCGGTTTTTTCGGCGATAAAAATCGGCGGAAAACGGGCATGCGATCGCGTTCGCCGCGGAGAAACGGTCGAAATACCGCCGCGCCGGGTAAAAATTTCGGATTTTCGGATGCTTCGCGCAGATCTTGAAAAAAACGAAGCAACTTTTGAGGTCACGTGTTCCCAGGGAACCTACATACGCAGTTTGGCCAGAGATTTTGCGGAAAAATCAGGATCTCTGGCCTACGTAAAATCTCTTCGACGAACAAAATCCGGTTTTTTTTCGATTTCCGATACGATTTCTCTGGAAAAATTACAAGAAATGAAGGATACTACCGAATCGGTTAGTGTGTTGGCTCCCGTGGAAAGTCCGCTGGACGACATCCCGGCTTTGCGCCTCGGAAGCGAAGACATTGGCAGATTGCGAAACGGATTGAGATTTTTCGCGGAAAATTCCGACGCTGCGTCGATGTATGTCAGAATCGTCGACAAGGCCGAGGATACGTTCTGCGGAATAGGATTCGTTTCCGAGGACGGTCTCTTGAGGCCCGTCAGGATGTGTGTTAACAATTAAACTTGGAGAAAAAAGATGTCGAATAAAGAAGAAATCATAAACAGATTTGCAACTCATGAAGGAGATACGGGATCTCCGGAAGTGCAGGTAGCTCTCCTGACGGCAAAAATCAACATGCTGGGTGAACACATGAACGTTCATTCGAAGGATTTTCACTCTCGCAGAGGGTTGCTGGCCGCGGTCAGCAGAAGAAGAAAGCTCCTGGATTATCTCAAACGAGTGAACAAAGAGAGATATGCAAAACTTATCAAAGAGTTGTCTCTGAGACGCTAACAGCAAAGGAAAAGTAATGATATTCAGTAAGAAAATCGAATGGGGCGGCAGACCGCTTTTCATTGAAACCGGACGTTTCGCTAATCAGGCGGCGGGAGCCGTCACTGTCAGGTACGGAGATACGACGGTTCTTTGTACGGTCGAGGCGGATAAAAAACCCGGCACGGCCGAGGGGTTTTTTCCTCTTACGGTGAATTACGTTGAGAAAGCCTATGCTGCCGGAAAAATTCCGGGAGGATTTGTGAAAAGAGAAGGTCGCCCCTCCGAAAGAGAAACTCTGATTTCGCGCCTGATCGACAGGCCGATACGCCCGCTCTTTCACAAAGATTTCAAAAATGAAACGCAGGTTATCTGCACGGTTTTGAGTTTCGACGGAAAAAATGACTCGGACGTAATCTCTCTCATAGGAACGTCCGCCGCTCTGGCGATTTCCGGACTCCCGTTTTTGGAGCCCGTCGCCGCGTCAAGGGTCGGGTACAAAGACGGTGAATTTATCCTGAATCCGACCATCGGTTTCAACTCGGATCTTGATTTGGTGATTGCCGGATCTCGCAGCGCGGTTCTCATGGTTGAGTCGGGCGCGAACGAGTTATCGGAATCCGAAATGTTGGCCGCGCTGAAATTCGGCCACGAATCGTTTCAACTGATCATCGAAGCGATAGTCGAGCTGGCCGAAAAATGCGCAAAAAAGCCGTTTGCGGTACAGAGCAACAAAACCGAGTTGCAGCAAATTATCGCCGAAATTTCCGAAAAATTTCTCACTAAAATCGAGGAAGCGTACAAAGGATCCTGCAAGCATGATCGAAATGAAGCTCTGGGAGAGGTGCTCCAAAAAATCTGCGGACATTTTGCAGATTCCGAAAAAATTACCGAGAAAGAAGTTTCGGAAGCGTTCCATGAAGTTTGTTCACGTTTCGTAAGGAAAAAAATCCTCACGACCGGGAAACGTATTGATAATCGCGGCGCAACCGATATTCGAGCGATCACCACCGGCGTGTCCGTTCTGCCAATGGTTCACGGATCCGCCGTTTTTCAACGCGGAGAGACTCAGGCTCTCGTCGTCACCACTTTGGGAACGGCGCAGGATGAGCAATTGGTTGATTCCATCGCGGGCGAATACAAAGAAAGATTCATGTTGCACTACAACTTTCCTCCGTTTTCCGTCGGCGAAGTCGGACGTCTGGGAACCCCGGGGAGACGTGAAATCGGTCACGGTAAGTTGGCCGGGCGCGCTCTTACTCCTGTGATTCCGGCGAAGGAAGAGTTTCCATATACTCTGCGAGTGGTGTCGGAAGTTCTGTCTTGCAACGGATCGTCATCCATGGCCACCGTTTGCGGAGCATCCCTCGCGCTGATGGACGCCGGCGTTCCTCTGAAAAACGCCGTCGCGGGCATCGCCATGGGATTAATTTTGGAAGAAGACGGAAAATATGAAATCCTCAGCGACATTATGGGAGAGGAAGACCACCTCGGCGACATGGACTTTAAAGTCGCAGGTACGAAAAACGGCATCACCGCCCTGCAGATGGATATCAAAATCAGCGGCGTCACGTTCGAGATTATGGAAAAAGCGATGAGTCAGGCGAAGGTCGGACGTTTGCATATTCTCAACGAAATGCTGGGAGGACTGAAAACTCACAGATCGGAACTGAACGAAAATGCGCCGAAAATGACGACAATTTCCATCCCGAAGGATAAAATTCGCGAGGTAATCGGATCCGGGGGAAAGGTTATTCGTGAAATTATCGACGTTACCGGAGCCAAAATAGATATCGACGACGACGGAAAAGTCACAGTTTCGGCGTCAAACTCGGCGTCCATGGACGGTGCTCTGAATATGATCATGGAAATAGCCCTGGATCCCGTTATGGGCACGGTTTACACCGGGAAAGTCGTAAAAATCATGGAATTTGGAGCCTTTGTGAATTTCTACGGATCGCGGGAAGGACTGGTGCACATCAGCGAAATGTCCGATAAGAGAGTGGAAAAAGTCACCGACGTCATGAGCGAAGGAGACAGCGTCAGCGTTAAATTCCTTGGGTACGATAATAAATATCGAGCAAAACTTACGATGAAGTTCAAATAAGTACTCCCCTGCGGGTACTTTTTTCGATATAATGAATGTATCCGGCCGAACTAGCTCAGTTGGTAGAGCAACTGATTTGTAATCAGTAGGTCGTTGGTTCGAATCCGACGTTCGGCACCACCTCAAATTTCAGCATTATTTTAAGATTGTAGCGTTCCTCCAAAATTGCGTTTTTGAGTTTTTTGTACACTATTTGTACACCATTGGCTTAATACACACTTATGTTTATCAAATAAGATTTGATGTAATAATGCCTGCTTCATAGCATCGAACAGAGTATCGAATACCTGTTAACTGATCCGACTTTTTATTCCGATTACTTGTTTTTTTACAATTAACTTTGTTACTTTGC
>JAISCG010000128.1 GCA_031265715.1 Holosporaceae bacterium
CCGGCGAAAAAGGCAAGCCCCACTCTGCGTTGCAGATTTTGACTGCATATTGCACAGAAAGCGCCGTGGTTCTCGGGCAGAGTGCGATAACTCGAGCAAACAAAACAAACGAAATTCCAGTCTTTCAGGAAATGCTGGAAACACTTGATATTCAAGGTAAAACAATCACCGCCGACGCCATGCATTGTCAAATCAAAACCTGCGAAAAGATCATTAAAAAGCGCGGAAATTATTGTTTCGGTCTAAAGGAAAATCAGAAAAAATTTCACGCAGAGGTTGTGCAATATTTTCAGAACGAACACGATTTTGACGAGTTTACGACCACCGAAAAACACAACGGAAGATTCGAAAAACGGGTCTGTTTGAAAATGAAAAATATCGATTGTTTGAATGAACGTCACGCATGGACCGGTCTGAAAAGCGTGTTTGCCATAGAACGCACCGTTACCACAAAACACAAAACTTCAACCGAAACAAACTATTACGTCTCAAGTCTTGACGAAAAACCGGAAAAATTGTTGCGAATCGTGCGCGAACATTGGAAAATCGAGAGTATGCATTGGCTGCTCGATGTTGTTTTTTTCCGAAGACGAATGCCGTTTGAAAAATGACGCGGGACAGAAAACCCTGAACAGTTTCCGCAAACTCGGTTCGTTGCTTCATAAAAAATATCTCGCAGCTCAACAAAAAAAACGCTCAATCAAGGGAAATATGCTTGATTGCCTTATGGCTGATCCTAATTTGCTCACTTTATTTAAATTTTTATGAAACGGACGTGATACCCAAGGCTAACTACAGACTGCCGGCTGGGCTTTGTCCGGTTGGTCTATCTCCAACTGTGTTCCAATAGCTTCAAATTTCTGAATCTCTTCTTCTATAGCGACCTCGCGCCCGGGAAAACAATCAATTCAGGAATATCTTACTGAAATTTAAGATAAAAAAAGATTTAATGAGGGCAATATTTTTAATAAAATCAATTGTTATTTTATTTTTTTAATTATATAGTTAAGTATTTTTAATAGAGGGAGTTGAATTATGCGGATGAAGAAGAGAAGAGTACTTTTCTGTTCGGCAATAAGTTATGCATGCTTATCCGCCTGTGCCATGGATCCGAGTACGTTACTAACGTTGAGAGAGATCATTACAAGTCGTGGGAATATAATAGATTATAGGCATAACGGTATTGAAATATTTGCGTCCTCTCCTTTGCCGCCGATTGAAACAGACGAGGGGCATGATGCTCTTTTCAGAGAGCGTGATTGGCACGCAGATGCGATTTTGAAAGGAAGAGACGGTGAGTCTTCGATACACTTCATAGCAACAAACTTCTTTGGCTCCACAGTTGAAATACGAGACATGGATATATCGATTACTCGCGAACTTTTGCTTTGTTCGTCCAATTTTACACTTATTAATTGTCGCGTAAATGCATCTGACATAGGTGAGGACATGATAAACGTTTGCAGAGGAAGTCATTTAACGCTTGTAGAATGTGAAGTAAATAATTGCAGAATTTCTGCCGGAACCGAATTGACTGCAAGAGCAGCTGCAATTTGGCCACCTGATCCGGTTGAACTGATATACCAAAATTTTTGCGTTTTTTGGGATTGTAATTTCAGTTATACGTCCCCGACGGATCTCAACTTTCTTGAAGTGATCTGCTCTAATGTTATATTGACGGACTGCACGCTCCCGAATTTAGTGGCAAGCTCATCGGAAATTGAGGCGGTGGATTGCTTCTTTGAATCTTTTGAAATTGCCGTAAAGAGTGAGGGAATTTTCTACAATTGTCAAGTAGAAAGGTTTGCTTATTTTTTTGATGAAGGAATCGGGGCTCTTTTTAATTGTCAGATTGAAAAGATGCTAATTCGTTGGAGCAGTAAGGTGTCTGTCACGGACTCTTGGGTGGGAAGTGCTGGGGCTGCCCTTTTTTCGGAATTGAAAATGGAAAATGTTACCATTGCGAGTAAAACAGAAGCTACATGTATTACTGAAGTATCTTCTCTGTATGCGCGTAACATTACTATACAACGACAAAATGATATATACCCTTTTCTATACGCTGGGGGAAAATCATTAATGAAATTTGACGAAGTTTTAAATTTCGTTTCTGGAGAATCCTCCCGGGTTTATTCGGACATGATTATAGACGGATCCTGTGCGATTTTTCCACCAAAAGTAAATGCAAACCTGTTTCCCAACATTTTTGTGCTTGCCAAAAGTAAAGTTTTTTGCCCCGAAAAAATCGAAATCAACGTTCCCGGAATAAAGGGGAGTGAATTTCGCAGACTGTGGATAGGATTAACGGATCCCGGCGAATCGAAAAACTATTTTACGTCTCGACGTTCCGCTCTTCCTCCTTTTGGAAAATTCGACGGGCGCATTAAAATTAATAGTTGGGGACACTTACTCCGCGGATCTCTTACACTTGATGATCTGTCTGAAAAAGAGATGTTTTTTACCAAATCGCTAATGCTGTCAAAAGCATCTTTTCTCAATTTAGGAATTGAAGCCATGAAGCGCTGTTTTATTTGGTTTTCTTTTAGAGTCTATGCCGATGCTTGTCCGATATGTCTTGACCGGGAAAAGCCCTGTGACACCGTTGCGATACCATGCGGGCATGTTTATCATCAGGATTGCTATCTATCCATGGCGTATTTTTCTACGGATACGGGTGTTAATTGCGCCATATGTCGGCAACCCTCCAGAGTTGTAGGGATATACAATTAGTCTTCTGATTAGACCTCTTGAGAAATTAAATTATTTCGAGGATTTTTTAGGAAAAACGCCTCGCAGAACCGCAGCGTAAAAGAATGGCGTTTCGCAGGAGGTCTATTTTACAATGACCGCGTTACTACCAGGGCTTTTTCCTAGAGGAGGGAAGAGGTTTTAAATTTTTCAAACAAACTACTGCAATCGAGTGAGAATCTGTAGATGGCGTCTCTAAAATTACTGATTTTCCAATGTTTTAGCAAAAGCAT
>JAISCG010000072.1 GCA_031265715.1 Holosporaceae bacterium
AATCAGGCTGTTTCTGTCGAGGGTCAGCAGCCACAGTTTCGGACGAATCGTTGCGTAGTATTCGGTCGTATATTCGTCGCTTTTGTTGGCAGTCGCTCCCTGGGAGAATTCCGTTATGATGCCGTCGAAATATCTCTCCTGCGTTTCTGATTTTAAACAAACGTTTATGCTTGATCCCAGCGCTTTTTCCGAATCCAGGGCGTTATCATTGGCCGAAAATACGATTTTGAATTCGAAAAGCTCGGAAATCGCTTCGTATCCGGTCAGTGAATTCAGGACAATGTCGCTGTCGCCGAATACGGTGCTGAGAGAAGCCAGCAATTTCTCTTGGTTATACAAAGCAAACGACACATTACCGCCATTTTAAACGTCTTTATGATATATAAAATTGAAACCGGTTGCAAATCTTGCTATCCGCCTCCTTACTACCCGTCGCATTTGACTGAGCGTTTCATCTCGTAATGACAGGAGAGTGTGATTAAAGAGTGTGAAAAAAATATTTTGTCTTACCGTCCGTCTGATCCTTTTTTTTATCTGAAATTTCAATTTCCCTTTTGAATTATCTTCTGCAGTATTTATGGGAATATTTCCGCGTCATTGTGTCCGGGGTCAATTCCGTCTCACATGTTTCTGGAGCCGGACAACGTTTATCTGTTTTTTAGTAACCGTGCCTTTTCGCGATCCCATTCGCGCTTTTTGATGGTTTCTCTTTTGTCTGCCGTCTTTTTTCCCCGCCCAAGTCCGAGAGAAATTTTCACAAATCCCTTTTCATTGAAATATATGCTGATCGGAACAAGGGAAATTCCGCCTTTTTTCAGTTGTCCGACAAGTTTTTCGATTTGCCTTCTTCTGAGAAGAAGTTTTCGGGTTCTTTTCGGATCGTGATTCATTCGATTGGCCGAGGCATATTCCGGAATATGCATCTGATAAATAAAAACTTCGCAATCTTTGGACAACCCCGCATAGGCATCGGCCAAACTGACTTTGTGCGTTCGAAGAGATTTTACCTCGCTTCCTCTCAAAACAATTCCCGCTTCGAGTTTTTCTAAAATTTCGTAATCGTAACGGGCGCGACGATTAAAACCTACCTCTTTGTACTCGGCCATCAGGAAAGTCCTTTTATCACCCTATCTATTTTTGTTTGCAGTTCAGCGCTTACCGGGGACAGCGGCGCACGTAATTCGTTCGATATCAGCCCTCTTTTGCTCAGAGCATATTTTACCGGAGCCGGACTCGGTTCTTCAAACATTAAATCATGCAGGGGCGCCAATGTGTCCCGCAAAACCGCAAAACCTTCAAGATTATTCTGCTTGAAGGCGTTGTGCATTCTCACGCAAAGTTCCGGAGCAATGTTTGCACTTACGGAAATTATTCCTGTTGCTCCCATCGCCAATGCTGCGCAGGCCGTGCTATCGTTGCCGCTTAAAAAACTGAATTTCTTTTTGATCGACAAGCGTCTTGCGGAAAATCTCGACAGGTCGGAGGAGCATTCTTTTATTCCGACTATGTTTTCCAATTCACAGATTTTCTGAAAAGTGTCGACTTCAATGTCCGTTCCGATGCGATCGGGATTGTTATATATGATTATGCCGCGCGACGTCGAATCGTTTAGTTTTTTGAAAAAATCGTATATTTGTTGCTGCGACGGTTTTATGTAAAAAGGACATGTGCACAAAAAATTATCGACATATTCCTTCGCTTTATCGATAAATTTGAGACAGGCGTCCGTGACGGGATAAATCACCCCGGCGATTAATCGTATTTTTCCTCTGTTGATCGCGGCAGCCGACCGAATTAATTCAATTTTTTCTTCATCGGACAGCGACAAAGATTCTCCGGTGGATCCGCAAACAACCATTCCCGAAATTCCTGATCCGATCAAATAATACAAATATTTTTCGAATGCCCGAATATCGACTTTTCCGTCATTAAACGGAGTAACCACAGCTGCTATATATCCGCTCAACATTTTCTCCCCCTTTCAACTTTACTGATGTTTTACCGAAATTATATCTTCTAAATAAGAAATTTTCTTTTCCAACTCTTTTCCCTCAAAATCTTGCGCATACACGGCTTTTGCTTTTTGGACGTCTCCGTACAAACCGTAGGCAAGAGCGAGATTTGTGCGATACATAACATTCGACTCCGGCAACGAACACGCATTTTCCAAATAAAATACCGCCTCTTTATATTTGCCGCACAACATAAGGGACAATCCCATGTTGTTATAGGCATCGATATAGCTCGGGTTTTTGATAATAACCTGCTTGTACAAACTCTGAGCTTTTTGATGCTCACCGCGTTCATCGTAGACTGCTCCGAGCGCGTTCAGAGAATCTGCGGTGTTACCTTTCAGGAATTCTTTTTCTGCTTTGATGCCGTCTCCGGACAGAAGGTGTATTTTCCCGCGCAAATAGGAGGATTTTGCTACACTACATCCCTCTCTTTCGGCTTTTTTTATGTACTCCAGGGCGGCGTCCAAAAGTTTTATATCGATGTAGGCCTCGGCCAATCCGATCAATGCATTCATATTTTGAGGACTGATGTCCAACGCTTTTTTGTAAAAACTTACGGCTACTTCCGTGTTCCCTGCGAGTCTTGCTTTTCTGGCTATTCGAATCATCGATTCGGAGGAAAATCCCTTCTGTTCCCCTCCGCATCCGACCAATAACCCCCCTGCAAGGAATATTATCGCCAAATTTCTCATACAATCCTCCGAAAACTATCTACGACCAAAATTTCTGGATGGTCTTTCTATAAATCTATACAATATTTCTGAAATAATAAACTGCATAACAATAAAAATTATAAACTGATACATGAAGAAATCGTGCCTATAGGAAGGTTCTTTCGGAAAATATGTGGAATTTGTGTACCAAACCACAATGTTTGCCAGTGCCAGCTGAATTGCGTAGAAAGAAAACGATCTGCTGCCGATGTAATAAAAAATCTTATCAAGAACAGGTATTTTGAAGCTGTTTTTAACGAAAACCGCAGTTGCCGCCGACAAAACAGACGCCAAAGTCACAACCGTGCCCGAAAAAAACGTTTTATCACTGATCGAATTCGGATAGAACCAGACCAGCATTCCCAAAACCGCCGTGACCAAATTTGCAATTTTTGTATTACACTCGCAGGAAGATTCGCCGTTGTACAAAAATGCAAAAAACGATCCCAGGAATAATTCGGATACATTGCTGTAAATCGAATAATATTTGCTTCCGTATAGCGAAGCCAGCCCCGGTTGTACGACGAACAAAAACAGAAGCCCGAGGGAGAGAGAAAGAATAACGCGTACATTGTTGTTTTTGCACGCAATCAACACCAGCGGCCACAAAATATAAAACTGAGTTTCTACGGCCAGAGTCCAAAACGGCCCGATCCCGGCGAGATGAATTTTTTCGACCGATACAAACGACTCGACGGAATAATTATACACTCCGCAGAATATTTCGGCGGGAGCGCGCAATAGTGGCGCAACCCAGATCGTGTCATCTTCCGTAAAACCCAAAAATATCGCGACGGTGATTATCACAAACAGCACCATCGGAAATGTGCGAAAAAATCTTCTCTTATAGAAGGACAGCAGCCAACATTTTGCGGACGACATTCTGTCCGAAAACGTAGCGCCCTGCAGAGAGTCAAGTTTTTCTCGCAGAGACAACGTTACCACCAATCCGGAAATCGCAAAAAACAGATGCACCGCGCCGCTGCCGGTCAGCAATTTCGTCGGAACTATTTCATGTACAAATGGCATCGGACAAATCCACGCGATATGCTGAATTAAAATTAAAAGACAGGCAAAGCCGCGCAATCTCTCAATATCGTCGAAAAATTTAGTTTTCATAATTTATTTCCCAATCATTGACATCATTTTACCAAGACCTTTTTTTCTCATTTTTTTTAAAAAGTCAAGCATACCCTCGTAGCGTTTGATCAGTTTATTTACCTCCTGAACCGTGGTCCCCGATCCGGCTGCAATTCTTTTTTTCCTCGAACCGTTTATTATTTTATGGTTAGCCCTCTCTTTTTTCGTCATCGATTTTATGATGGCGATGCTCCCGGTAACCGCTTTATCGGATACGTCGCCGACGCCCGGTAAGTTTTCGAGTTGCCCGCCGTTGGGAAACATTTTCAAAATGGTTTTTAATCCGCCCATTTTTGATATGTTTTCCATTTGCGAGGCAAGATCGTCGAAGGTGAAGATTCCAGCCTGCAATTTTTTTGCGGCTTTTTCGGCTTCCTCCCGGGAAAAATTCTCCTGCGCTTTTTCGACCAAAGACACGACGTCTCCCATGCCGAGCAGGCGGCTTGCAATTCTTTCGGCGTCGAAAAATTCGATATCCTCCAAGCGTTCGCCGGTACACAGAAATTTTATTTCGCAGCCGGTTAGGGCGCGCATCGACAAAGCAACGCCTCCGCGTGCATCTCCGTCCGCCCGGGTAAGAATTAATCCCGAGAGAGGCAGAGCTTCCGAAAATTTTTTGGCGATGTTGAACGCGTCCTGCCCGGTCATAATATCCGCCACGAGGAATATTTCATCCGGCTCCGTGATTCGCCGAATTTCCTGAATCTCTTCCATTTTTACGTCATCGATATGGAGGCGCCCGGCAGTATCCAGAATGAGCACGTCGACATTCTCATTTTTTACGGTCTCCAGAGCAAATTTACAAATCTCCTTTACGGAGTTTTCCTCCGATTGCGCAAAAACGATTCCGCCGATTTTTTGCGACAGAATCCTCAGTTGTTCGATGGCCGCCGGTCTGTGGATATCCGTCGAGGCCGTCGCAACCTTTTTACCTTTTTTCGAAAAGAACTTCGCCAGTTTTCCGGTTGTCGTCGTTTTTCCGGCTCCCTGCAATCCGACCGTCATTATTTTATAGGGCTTTTTATTTCTGTCGGGCAGTTCGGATTTTCCGAGCAACTCCACCAAATGATCGTAGACTATTTTTATCACCGTCTGTGCCGGCGAAACCGATTTTACGACATTCTGCCCGATCGCTTTTTCTTTCACGTCCGCAATAAATTTCCGAGCAACTTCCAGAGAAACATCGGCCTCCAAAAGAGCAATCCTGATTGCTCTCAGCGCTTCGTCGACGTCGGTTTCTTTTAAAACTCCGCTTCGTCGCAACTTTTCAAAAATACCGAAAATTTTTCCGGAAAACGAATCAAACATTTTTATCTCCGCTGAAGATTACGCCATGCTAACACATTTTATGCGAATTTGGTAGACGCGGCATATCCATTCAAGTTTGAAGGCAGTGCGAAAGGAAAAGCCTGACGAAAAGAAATATTTCAGAAAAAACTTGACAAACCACAATAATGCTGTACGTTTAACGTATAGATTAGAGGGCTTCGATGTTTGGCAGGGTCGAAAATTTTGTGAGGAGTTGCGATGAAGACGCGAAAAACGTCTTAACGCTCGCTTTCACTCTGATTTTCGCCGTTGCGTCTCTGTATTCATATTCATATTATTATTGGCTTCCAAGCCAATTATAATTTTTCCACATTCAATTTTTTTTATTACATCCGAGAAAATAGGGCGACTCGAGCAAGCGCCGCGTTTTTAACGATTTTTTGACGATTAGTCGCTAATGTATATAAATACGGAGATTTATTATGAACAAAGTTTTTACGGCGGTTGCTCTGACAGTCGCCTCTGCGGTTTTACTTTCGAGCTGCAGGAAAAAGGAAAATTTGCCGATTGTGGCCATCGCAAACTACGGTCCGCTCAAGGATTTGGAAATTTCCATCCAAGGGATCAAAGATGAGCTTGCGGATCACGGTTTCATCGAAAATAAAACGGTTAAAATCGAGATAGCCGATATAGCCTTCGATCACTCTCTCATTCCTCAGACCGTAACCAATCTGAAGAATTGCAATCCGAAGGTGATGGTTGTGATATCAACCCCGATCGCGCAGTTCGCCAGGGGAAAAATCCGCGATATTCCGCTGGTTTTTCACGCGATTACGGATCCGGTGGCAGCCGGTTTGCTAAAAAGCAATCAACACAGTCGAGATAACATTACCGGCAGCTCGGATATGCAAAATCTGGAAGTATTGCTGAAATTTGTGAAAACGATACTTCCGAAGGCGAAAACCGTCGGTTTGCTGTGCCTCACATCCGACAGCAACGACACAACACTGCTCGAAATGATGAAAAAAGCGGCACCTGCCTTTGATCTGTCGGTGGTGGCGATTCCGGTGGATCAGGTGCGGGATATTCCGGTGCGCATGCAGGGATTGAAGGGAAAAGCGGATTTTATCTATGTCGGTGCAAGCGGGCTGCACGCGGCAATGCCGACCATCGCTTCGGAGGCGGCAAAAATGAATATTCCGGTTTTTGATTCGGAGGATCAATCCGTGCGCGACGGG
>JAISCG010000116.1 GCA_031265715.1 Holosporaceae bacterium
AATAAAGAAAATTTTCATTTTTTTCTCTTCTTTTTTGCGGTCGCCCTGTGCGGATACGCATCCGTTTTAACTTCCCACTGTCCGTACAACGACGATTACGTAAGATTAATGATGAACAACACGTGCGGAGTATACGGAAGATACGGAGACGTGATCCTGGAATACATAATGTTTCTCTCGCACATTGTTTTGGACGCCTCTCCTTTCACCCATATAGTATCCTGCGGCATTCTGGCTTTTACGGCGCTGATATGCGTTCGCATTTTTTGTAAAACGCAGACGCCGGACAGATATTGCCTGATGTTTTTCGTTCCGATTATCCTGAATCCGTACATCGTATCCGATATGATATTCATATTCGACAATATTTTCATGATGAGCGCTTTGCTGTGCACGGTGTTGTCGGCATACATATCAACCGGGGACAATTCTCGCAGCATCCCGTTGCAGGTTATTCTTCTGCTGAGCGGTTTGATGTTTTATCAGGCTGCTCTGTCCGCCTGTTTCATCATATTTCTCTATATTCTGATCGATAAAATTTCCGCCGGCGAAAAATTATCGAATTTGCTGAAAACGGTGAAAAATCAGATATACACAATGGCCTGCACCGCGATTTTGTATTTGCCGATTGCCTGCGGCATCAACTATTGCAAGCGCGAAAAAAAAATTTTCGAAGGATCGTCTTTGCCGGAATATCTGGAATTCGTTCAACGGAAAATATTTTATTATTTTGAAAACATATATTCCGACTGGAAAGACGCCTATGTCGGCGCGATAGTATCTCTGTTTATCATTGGGTTTATCATTTCATTTTTCGTTAAGACTTGGAAAAACAGATCAAATTACCGGGACTGTATCGTTCGCGGCATTTTTCTGACGGTGCTGATTTTCGCATTTTTTCTCGCGCCGATCGGAGTGACGGCTTTCTTCAATCACGCGGGATCCGAAGGCTCGGAAAACGTCCCGCCCAGAATAATCTACACTCTGGGAATCGTAATTTCGGCGGTGATGTATGATTCTTCGTTCTTTTTCAAGAAAATATACCTTTTCAGAAGCGTATATAAAATATTTTCGCTGATATTTGTTGTGTGGAACGTTGTTTTTGCAAACGCAACGGGAAATTTACTGAAGCAACAATGCAAATTACAGGACGACATTTCGAGGAGCATGGCGGAGGATCTGTATGATCTTCAAAAAGAGGGAAATAACATATCGAAAATTAAGTTTTCGAATTATAAATTTGCGGCGCCGGCAATTCTCAGAGCAAAGCAGGAATATCCGATTCTGGAGCGCATATTAATACCGCAGTGGGGAAATCCGATTTTTTCCGATGTGCTGTCGAAATATAACGGGCATTTTTTCCCGCATGTTTGCGATATACATACCGAAAATCCGGAAACAAAAAACGCGAAAAAAATTGTGGATCGAATGTGGTACACTCTTCGTCTGCTCGAGGATAATACTCTGGTAGTAGAAATGAAAAAACCTTAGCGTCATGAATCAGTCCTGGTAACAGAACATTATTTATTGATTTCCCCGGAGTCGTCATGGTACATTCCCGGTAGCGAATGTGGCAAAGGTTAGGTAGAGGAGGTACGTTTATGAAAAAAGTTGTGCTCACGGGAGATCGACCGACCGGTAACTTGCACCTGGGGCATCTGATCGGCTCTCTGCAAAGCAGAGTAAAATTGCAGCACATTTATGATCAATACATAATGATAGCGGATGTTCAGGCCCTCACCGATTACTTCGGAAATCCTCAGAAAGTAATATCAAATGTTCTGGAAGTTGTTGCGGATTACATTGCTGTCGGCGTGGATCCTCAGTTAACTACCATATTTATTCAGTCGCAAATTCCCGCACTGCCGGAATTGACGGCCTATTACATGAATTTGGTGTCCGTTTCGAGATTGGAGCGAAACCCGACCGTAAAAGCCGAAATATCCCAGAAAGAATTCGGGGAATCCGTCCCGGCGGGCTTCCTCTGCTATCCCATAAGTCAGGCAGCCGACATCACGGCGTTTAAGGCTGAGGTTATCCCGGTGGGAGAGGATCAGCTGCCGATGATCGAACTGTCCAACGAAATCGTTCGCCGTTTTAACAGGGTGTATAATACGGACTGCCTGAAAGAATCACAGGCGTATCTCAGTGGCGTCGGACGACTGATCGGCACAGACGGAAAAGCAAAAGCAAGCAAATCCCTTAATAATGCAATTTTTCTGAGCGATTCGCCGGAAGTTATTAAGGAAAAAGTGTATTCCATGTTCACCGACCCGGATCATCTGAAAGTATCCGATCCCGGGAAAGTCGAGGGAAATGTCGTATTTTCCTACCTGGATGCTTTCTTCGAAGAAAAAGATGAAATATCGAGCCTCAAGGAACAATACAGATGCGGAGGACTGGGAGATACCGTTCTAAAATCTCTTTTAAATGATGTGCTTCAAAAAAAATTGCGGCCGATACGGGAGAAAAGAGAGTCTCTGTCGAAAAATGACCTGATTGAGATCTGCTTTGATGGCACGAAAAAGGCAAAAAGTGTTGCTCAAAAAACACTGGTGGAAGTAAAAAAAGCGATCGGTATCAACTTTTTTGGTGAAAAAAGTGATAATTTCGTCATTTTTTAACGTTTTCTGCAAAAAAGGCTCTTGCTTTTTTCCCGGAAACGCTTCAGACTTTGAAACTGTAGAAGGCAGTGGAGTTATGTTATGAATAAATCTGAATTGATTGACGCGGTGGCTGAGAACAGCGGGTTGACAAAAACTGACGTGGAAAAGGCAATAAATTCCTTTGTAAGCGTTACCCAGCGTGTACTTAAAGGCGGGGATGATGTTTCCCTGGTCGGCTTCGGCAGTTTTTTTGTAAAAGATACCGCTGGAAGAAGCGGGCGCGATTTTAAAACCGGAGCTTCGATCAGTATTCCCCCGGGGAAATCCGTTCGATTTAAAGCCGGAAAAAATTTGAAAGACGCTGTAAATTAAAACAGCAAATTACGCGCAGGCAAAAAAAGCAGCGGTCGTCTTTTGGCGACCGTCGGTTTTTTTTGTTTTATTTATTTTTGGTAAAATTGGAGTGTTTGACGTGAAAAAGGTGTCTTTACTTTTCGTCTTTATGTATTCGGCCGTATTTTCGGCGGATTCTGCCCCCGTCAACGAAGGAGCGCAGACAACGGATGAGTTTTTGGAACCGGCCGAACCGGAAAGGAGTGTCGGCGGAGCCTATTACGGAGTCGGTGTTGCTCTATCAAGGATATCTCACAATCTGAAAGCGAGTAAGATCGGAGCGACCGGCAGAACGGAATTTCGCAGCAATAAAAATCAGTTTGATGTTTCGTTGATCGGCGGATTCGGTGCAGCTTTTCACAAAAGATACTACGCCGGAATCGAGATGGACTTTTTCAAAAGACTGAACGGCGGCACAAGCTATTCCTCCGATAAACAAATCGGAATCAAGCACTCTTCAACCCTCGGACTGAACATGGACGTCAGATTCGGTTACCTTTATCCGCAGCAGGGATACCTGGCCTACGTCACGGTGGGATTCGCCAGAGTTCTTGGACGCGGTCTTTTTGACAGCGGTTCCTGCTATTCCGAAGGATCTTTCGGATCATTTTATCCGACGCTGGGAGTCGGAGTTGAAAAAAAGGTGAATCATCTTTGGAATGTTCGGGCGGATGTACGCTTTTCCATCACTGTAAAGGATGACGACAAGCATCTCAGAGGCACAAACTGGAATTATGAAGGAAAACCGGGAAGAACAGCTCTGAGAATTTCCGTTACCAGAAGTATTTGATTGTAGTTCTTTGTTTTTTTAGGTGATTTTTGATTACTTCGTCTGAGTTAATCAGCCTGGTAAAAGGGTACGATCCGAATGCAAGTGAAGATCTGATTCGGAAAGCCTATATCTTCGCAATGGAAGCCCACGGAGTTCAAAAAAGGGCTTCCGGCGCTCCCTATTTTTATCACCCGGCGGAAGTTGCCAAATTTTTGGCCGAGCTGAAATTGGACGTTCAGACGGTAATCACCGGATTGCTGCACGACGTTATCGAGGATACTCCGGTCACTTTCGGAGAATTGGAGGAAATTTTCGGAGCAGAAATCGCGTTTCTCGTCGAAGGCGTCACAAAATTAACAAAGATAAATTACACGTCTTCAGATATGCATCAGGCGGAAAATTTTCGAAAATTTCTGCTGGCGATATCAAAAGATATCCGAGTACTCATCGTAAAACTCATCGACAGACTCAACAATATGCAGACGTTAAACTACGTCACATCCATAGAAAAGAGAAAAAAAATCTCCCGGGAAACGCTGGAAATTTACGCACCTCTGGCAGAACGCATCGGCATGAGCATCATAAAGGAGGAGATGGAGGATCTCGCTTTTTACAATCTTCACCCGGAAGAGTACAGCGCAATTTCTCTTCGCCTCGATCGAATACGGGAGAAGGATCACAATTTTGTACAAAATACGATTTTAGAATTGGAAAGAGTGTTTAAAGATGCGGAGATTACAGCCGAAATAAGCGGCAGAGAGAAGAAAATATACTCCATATGGCTGAAAATGCAGCGGCAAAACGTGACTCTCGAACAAATAACCGATATTGTTGCGTTTCGCATAATAGTGAACACCATCCAAGAATGCTATTTATCACTCGGGGTAATTCACACAAACTATCCGATTACGCCGGGAAAATTCAAAGATTACATAAGCATTCCGAAATTAAACGATTATCGCTCCCTGCACACGACCGTCATCGGTCCGCTGAAACAAGCCATCGAAGTTCAAATTCGAACGAAAGAAATGCATCGTGTGGCCGATGAAGGAATAGCGGCTCATTGGTCATATAAAAACGATGAGGTTATCCCGGGAAAAGATGATCCCAAAAACTACAGCTGGATCAGAAGTCTGCTCACAATCCTTCAAAGTTCCGGAAGTTCGGAAGAAATTATGGCTCATTCAAAACTGGAAATTTTTGAAAATGAGGTTTTTTGTTTCACTCCGACCGGAGATTTAATCGCATTGCCGAGGGGGGCCACCGCCGTCGATTTCGCCTACGAAATTCACTCGGACGTCGGAAACACGTGTATCGGCGTGAAAATTAACGGCAAGATCGTGCCGCTTAAAACTGTCCTGCGCAACGGGGATCAGGTCGAGATCATCACATCCCCCTACCAATGCCCCGAAGTTGTCTGGGAAAGATTTGTGGTTACCGGAAAAGCAAAAGCCTGCATAAAAAAATTCACCAAAGCACACGAAAAATCCGAATTTATAGCACTGGGATTGCAGCTGGTAAGGTACATTTTCGCCGAAGCAAACGTGTATTTCAGCGAAAATTTGATCGATTTAAAAAATTTCGCATGCAGTTCTATGGCCAAATTTTACCACGACCTCGGGAAAGGAGTTATTTTACCGGAATCCGTTCGCTCAATGGTTCCGAATTCCGAATATCGCGTGAACGTCCGCGACAATTATATATGCCTGGTGGATTTCACCCCTGGAATCGCGGTGCATTTTTCAGAATGCTGCAGTCCTATCCTGGGGGATAAAATCGTCGGTATTTTCGTTCACAAAAAAGGTATCGAAGTACACATTGCCGGCAGCGAATGCATCGAGGCCAAAAAAGGGTTCATGATAAAAGTGAAATGGAATCAGCATGACGAAGTCGACGCAACATTTATCGCAAGACTGCGCATAGTGATTAAAAACGAAACAGAGAGTTTTGCAATAATCACCAATATAATAAGCAATAACGGAGCCGGCATAACCAACCTGAAAGTAGAGCATCGCTCCACCGAATTTTTCGATTTGCTGGTTGATATCAAGGTAAAAGACTCGAATCATATAGGCGAAGTTCAAGCCGCCCTGAGAGCGTGCTCCGTCGTACAATCCGTCAGAAAATTGTGAGACCGTAAAAGATTTTGTGTAAAAGCCGAAACTTGATAAAAAGGTATAACAAGAAGAGGTAATTAGCATGAGTAAACTGACAAAAGAAGAGAGAGAAGCGAAGCAGGAACGTCGAGAGAAATTGAAGGAACTTCTCG
>JAISCG010000069.1 GCA_031265715.1 Holosporaceae bacterium
GAATCTGAAAGCCGACACGGTTGATCGGGTTTACGGCTTTATTTTTGATCGTCTGAAAGTCGTGCTGAAGGAGTCGGGAATTCAACACAATGTCGTAAATGCAATGACGGCGACGGATCAGGATATTCAGGATGTTTATCGTAAAATAAAAGTTTTGGATGAGTTTCTAAAAACCGACGAGGGACAAAAATTATTATCGGCGCAGAGGCGAATAAAAAATATCGTGCAGTCGAACAGTGAGACGGAAACGGACAACGCATTATTTTACGAAAACGAGGAAATTGTGCTGCGGGAAAAAACGGAAAATCTGGAAACGGATCTCCTTCAGACTCGTGATTTCAGGGAGCAACTGACTCTTTGCGCGCAGATGAACGATGTTATCGCGAATTTTTTTGAAAAAATTTTGATAAACACGGATAACGAGCGCCTGAGGCGTAACAGACTCAATCTCGTTACGAAGCTGGATTTTGTATTTGAAACCGTAATTCCCCGCGGCCTGTAAATTGTTTCCGAAAAATGTATTTCAGGGTGGAATTTTAATTATTTGTTTATTTTTTTAAAAGATTATGTATAAAACAGGTGATGAAAGTCGGATTTTATGCAAATTAGCAATATTCTTGGAAAGGACGCTTTCAGGAATAGAAAAGTTTTGGTGCGGGTGGATTTTAATGTGCCGACGGAAAACGGTGCGGTGCAGGACAGTTCCCGCATAAAAAATGCCCGGTCGACGATAGAATTTTTGAAGGATTCCGGGGCGAAAATAATACTGATATCGCATTTCGGAAAAACGACGAATCACAATCCCGATCAAAGTTTGAAAAATGTGATTGATACGGTGGCGGCGGAGTACAAATCGAGAATTGTTTTCATTGAAGACTGTCTGGCCGAAAACGCTGCGGCGATAATTGATGCATCACCGATCGGCGACATAATTTTATTGGAAAATTTGAGATTTTACCCGGGGGAAGAGGACTGTAACATCGACTTTGCGAAGCGACTCGCAATGCTCGCTGATTTTTACATCAACGAAGCGTTTTCCGTGGCGCACCGAAAACACGCATCGATTTTTGCGCTGCCGCAACTTTTGCCGCACGCGCCGGGACTGTCTTTCCGAAAAGAGGTGCAAACCATCGATAATTTTTTCGCCGACAATTCGTCTCCTAAAATGTGTATCGTGGGGGGAGCAAAATTATCAACCAAAGTTAATTTATTGAAAAATCTGGTTAAAAAAGTTAACAAACTTGCCGTCGGCGGAGGAATTGCCGGCGTTTTTTCGGCGGTTCTCGGAAAACATCCGCTGAATATTTTCAATGCGGAGGAGTACAGGCAAAATGTTATCGAAATTATGGAGAACGCGAAGCGGCACAACTGCGAACTGATTTTACCGGTCGATTTTTCCGCTCTGGTTTGCAAAGAAAAATGCGAATCGGAGATTTTTTCTTCGGAAAACAGCGGAGCAAAAATTTTTGATATCGGCCCGAATTCCGTCGAATTATTTAAACATCACGTGAGGGAAAGCAAAATGCTTTTGTGGAACGGTCCGGTCGGATTATTCGAGAAGGCTCCGTTCGATTTCGGAACCGCATCCATTGCGAAAGAGGTGGCGCAGTTGACAATCGACGGAAAATTGACCTCCGTCATCGGAGGCGGAGATACAGCTTTTGCAATGAACAAGTTCAACGTCGCCCAAGATATGTCCTACATTTCCACGGCCGGAGGAGCATTTCTTTCGTATCTGGAGAACAGCGACCTCCCGGGAATTTCCGCCATGAAAAACGCTTCTGTTTTAGAAAATTAATTTTTTTCAAAACGAATTATGCAATAAAAAATAGCCAATAATTTTTTATTTTTCCCCTGCAAATTAACTTTTTTTTAATTTGTTCAATGTTAGAATTGCCACATATTAATAACTGGAGGAAAATATGAATAAAATTATGGTCGGAACGATTTTAACCGTCGGGCTTTGTTTAAATATCGGCAGCATAAATGCAAGTGACTGGACATTGGGTAAAAATGATACTGCTGCCGATGCGGAATATAAGCTGGTATTCGGGATGCAATATCCCGGAATTACATCAAATGTAGCAGCTGAAGTTACAGCGTTGATTGCTCTTTTGAATGATATTAACGACAGAAAGGACATATCGGCTGCAACAAAGTCACAGGCTGTCAAAATTGCAAATGCTCTTAAGGCTCTTAGAGAATATTTGGCAGCGTTTAATGAAATGTTAAAGGAGGCTAAGCTAAACAGCACGGCAATGGCTGCTTTGGAAAAATTCTGGGCCGTCATAGATTCAATACTATCTCTGATTACACAGGAAACAGTCAATTTGGGCTTTGCTCAAGCCTTGGTATACAGACTTGCAAGTTTTGTACAATTGATGTCGGAAGTAGTATTGCTAAAGTCGAATACTGAGACATCAGAGATTTACACAATAGTAACTCACTTTGCCGGAGATCTGAATACCACGTGGACGACTTTGAAACAGATGGATCTTTCGGGGCACGCCGCAGCAATAGCGACACAGGTACAAACTGCACTCACCGCAGCGCAGAAGTTTGCAGCGGCAGCAACAATAAAATAGTTTGCTTTTTTTTGCTTAATATTAATAATTGGAGGAAAATATGAATAAAATTATGGTTGGAACGATTTTAACTGTCGGGCTTTGTTTAAATATCGGCAACACAAATGCAAGTGATTGGACATTGGGTAAAAATGATACTACTGCCGATGCGGAATATAAGCTGGTATTCGGTGTGCAATATCCCGGAATTACGTCAAACATAGCAGCTGAAATTTCGGCGTTAATTGCCCTCTTAAATGACATTAATGACAGAAAGGACATATCGGCTGCAACAAAGTCACAGGCTGTTAAAATCGCAAAGAGTCTTAAGGCTCTCAGAGAATATTTGGCAGCATTTAATGAGAGGTTAAAGGAGGCTAAGCTGAATGGTACAGCAACGAATGCCGTAGAAAAAAGTTGGCTCACCTTAGATACATCGGTGAATCTGATTACACAGGAAACTGCCAATTTAGGGTTCGCTCAATCCCTGGTATGCAGATTTGCAAGTTTGCTGCAATTGATATCGACGATAACACTGTTAAAGGCGGACGATGAAGCAACGGAGATTCACATAATAGCAGTACACATTTACAATGAATTGAATGCGTTATGGGCAGCCTCGAAACAGATAAACCCCGCGATTTCCACCACACCGTTAGCGTCGAGAGTACAAGCTGCACTCACTGCAGGGCAGAATTTTGCAACGGCGGCAATACCGGCAGCAACGGCAACAACAGCGGCAACAACAGCGGCAACACTGGCGGCAACACTGGCGGCAACACCGGCGGCAACACCAGTGGCAACACCGGCGGCAACACCGGCGGCAACGCTGCAGGCTACACGTCGCAAATAATCCGAACTTTTCTTCCCCCCGGCTGTTGATCTGGGGGAGTGACTCGGCTTTTCAGAAGCTGAGTACTCGGAAAATTCTGAGGAAGAATTTCTGTCCCCCTCACCGGAGGTCAGTGTTGCGCTCCATGCTTGAATTGGCGTTTTTAATTTCTTTTTGGGTAGACTCCCCGCGGCTTGCCGCGGGCGATCATTTAATCGTAAAATTACGAGTTTTCCCGAGATTCCGCACGGGAAATTATCATAAATCCGAAAGCTCCGATAAGTAATCCCGCAGGCACCGCCGCTATGCCGTAGCAAAATGCCGAATCCATACCGGATTCACTAAAAATATTGATGACACCTCCGATTATACCGTGAAATACATACCCGAAAATCATGATAATCATATTTGCCACAGCTGTTGTGAGATTTGCCGTATTTTTGCTCACATACGTGGATACTTTATATATGGCCAAAATCTGATACGCCGAGCATACTCCGACGATAACGAAACAAACCGTCAGACTGAGAGTGTTGAAGACTTTGGTGAGCAACATCACAAATATAATAAACATTGTAATCGCCGAAAATATTATGGATCGAATATATCCGATTTTTTCCGCAATAAAATTGAGAACCGGAGCCCCGAAGCACATCCCGATAAAAATCATGGACGTCAAATAACCGGCTTTGGTACCGTCGATTCCGTAGCATCGATTTAAAAATTTCGGACCCCAGATATCCGCAAAACCTTCAAGAGGACCGACCATAAGTCCGGAAGAAAAGCAGGTTATAATGACCTTCCAATTGGTCAAAACATCGCGCAAACCAGAGAACATAGATTGCCCGGAATCACCCCTCCCCTCCTCTTCTGTATCCGGGATAACAAAGAAGGCAACTCCGGCCAACACCGCTCCCACCGCAGCAAGAATGCCGATGGTGCTTCCGTAGCCGAAAACTCCGCACATGGCGCGCACCGGAGATCCTCCGTAAATGGCTCCGAGGACACCGATGGTGACGGAAAAACTCAGCATTCTCGTAAAGCGCTTCTCATCAAACGCCATGCGAATGATCTTAAAGGTGCCGAGAATTGCGGCGGATGATCCGATTCCGGTAATAACTCTGCCAATGGTCGGGAATATCCATTCTTTCCCGAAAATGAGCGGAAGCGTTCCCGTTGCCGAAAGCAAAATACAGACCGGAATAATTTTTTTCGGACCGTATTTGTCCAGCATAATTCCGAGAGGAATGTGCATCAACGAATAGCCAATGTAATAGATTCCGGAAAACTGGCCGAAAATCGTGGTGTTCATGCTGAACTGCTGCATTATATCATCCAGCAGAACGCTCGGCATCACCCTGAGAATATACTGATACGCGTAAAATATCGATGCTGTTAGCCACATAATCCATGCAGCGCTGCGAGAATTTAACATAATGCCCCTCCTAATCATAAATGTGGCGTATTTTTATCACAGGACAATACCGGGAGTCAATATTTATTTCAAAAAATTCCCCATCCGTCATGATAAAAAAATATTCGTCCTAATTCTTTCCGTCTATATTCGTTAAAAATTAATTTTCGACCCGATCATGAACATATTGGCCGCATTTTTCCCGGTCGGTGACAACCCCGAAGATTTTCCGAGAATACGTGCTCTGTCGCAGGAATCCGTATTAATGCGATCATATTCGACGTATACTTTTAAAAATCTGTCGAATTTATGCTCGACAGCCAACGTAACTATGTTCGCCTTTGATTTTTCGCTGTCGGAAAATTTTACGGTCGAACAAAAATATCCCGCTGAAATTTCCGTTTTTCCCAGGGAGTATGCAATTCCCGCCGAATAAATCTTTCCGGCGTCTGCTCCGGGGCTCAATCCGACATTCCGGTCATCGAACGAATAACAGGCGTTTTCATCGAAAGCGCCGCTGTCCCCGGCAGCATAATTTTCATTTATCAGCGATTTTCCGTTATCGGTGTATCCGAAAGATATTCTGATTTTTTTGTATCCCATAGCGGCGCCGACGTTATAGGCGCGAACGTTGTGTACTTTCATATTTTTTGCGCCGTTTATTGCCGGTTCGCCGTTTCCGAACCAGCCGGCGATCGAAAATTTGGCGTTAAAATCATCCGGACTCCCGAACTCGTAGGATAATCCTCCGGTGATAACGTTTTTGGAATAATTCGCCTTCAGCCCCGAAAGATTTGCTCTTTCGTGAATGCCTCCGGCTCTGTTTCGATATGTTTTAAAAAGATTCGCCTGCCGACTGTCAAAAGTAAAAGATAATCCGGCGGAAAATCCGGAAACGAGCGGTGATAACCAAACAATTTTTGCGGCTTTGGAATCATCGTAGGTAAAGCCGGTATCAATTATAGAACCGGCGGAGTTGTTATAAAACGCATTGAAATTGCAGCTTCCGGCTCCGAGGTATCCGGCCAGGAATTTATCTCCGCATATGCTGAACAAATCACCGGCGGTATTTGTGTATCCGACTCTTATCGTTCCGATTTTGTCAGACTCAAAAAAGAGGAATGCCACCCGCATGATCGGATACCCGATTTTTATTATGCCGGAATTTGCTTTTGCCTTCACCTCAACCCCGTAACCGTTTCCGTGATATCTTTTGAGACAGCGCAGCTCAATGTCTCCCTGAAGCGAACTGACGGCATTATCGTCGGTGCTTCTTTTTTGGTCCTGATTGATAAAAAGTGTTGTAAAATGAAGCTGTCCGCCAAAATACAAATCAATATCACTCAAATACTCTTTGTCTTTCCGGTATTCCTCTAGTTTTTTGACGATTAATTCTCCCAGCAGCAAGCCTTCGTCCTGCAAATTTACTCCCTCAAAATCCCGGGTGGCGGCAAAGGCCCCGGTAGCCGATAAAAACAATAAAAACAAACTGCTCTTGTAATTCATAATTGCATCTCCTGCTCTACAATTGAATTCTTATTATAAAATTGTAAAAAACAAATTAACAATTTTTTCATCGGAAAGAGAATTATTTTTGGAATGCCCAAAAAACAGATCTGTTTTGCTTGTTTTGAAGAAATTGCAAAAACTCTTTTACACTCCGAAAAATGCCACATGAATCTTCTTCTCGACGCGTTTTTTCTCAAGTTCATCGTGGCGGAGACTCCTTTCAATACTATCCGTGCTCTCAATGCCGGAGTTACCTTTAAAATTGACGACTTGCAGAGACGGATGTTCCACCACCGAATCAACCATACCGATAACTTCAGCGTAACCGATCTGATTCCCGGAGAAATCTATGACTTTCAAATCGGTCATGCTTGCTACCGGAATGCTTTTAATACTCTCTTTAATCTCATTATTCCTGAGAGATAAGATCTGTAAAGCCGGAGTATTTTCAGGTTTTGAAAACAATGCCGTCAGCGCGGCGTCATTTATTTTACAGTCGTTGGCGGTTAGCGTTACGAGAGTACCGTGCTCTCCGACCGAATCCGAGAGAACCGCCGCGGTTTTATCACTGATCAAATTTTCCGAAATATTCAGGACATTTAAATTTTTCATCTTTTTTAAAGCGATAAGTATTAGCTGCAATGCCTCTTCCGGAAAATTGTTAGAGGAAATATCCAGCACTCCCAATTTTTCCAGCATCTCCAGGGACTTTTGTAAAATTTCGATATGCTCGAACAGTTTAACGTGATCGTGCTCATGCACGCCGCCAAAAAATAATCTGAGTGTCTCCAGTTTAATGAGGTGTCCTATATTTTCGACTATGTGAGCGAGCGCGACTTCCATCAGAGACATAAAAGCAAGATCTAACGATCTGAGGGATTTTAATCCGCCGATGGCCTCGGCAAGATGTCCGTAGAGTTCTTCCTCTTTTTCTTCGTCGATGATTTTGCCGACCCCAAGCGACAGCCCTAACAGAGTCTCAGCGGAGGCGGATAATATTTCTTTCAGGTGTCCGATTCCTTCATTCGAAAATTCTGCTGCTACAAAATTGAAAAATTTAAATTTTATTCCCGACGCTGCGCCCAAAATTTTCGAACACGACTCTCCGGAAAGACTGGGAAGAACTATGGTCAGGGATCCGAGATTTCCGTGTTTTCTGATAATATCCGAAATCAAATCGGCACATTCTTCCCATTTTTCCGCAGTGCAGTTACGCACTATTATGCTTTTCAGGTCCTGCGGAGCGAATTTTTGTAAATTTTCCAGCATCTCCGGAGTGAGTGCCAATCCATCCAATTCAATGCTTATCAATTTCGGATATTTTCTGAAGAAATTCATATCCGAAAAACTATCTTCCCCTTCCTTCAGAGCATCGCTGGAGTAAGTATCATCGTAACCGAGAAGTACCACCTTATTTCCGCTTCTTATGCGTATTCCGGCGACGTTATCGACGGCCAAAGCTCCTCCGGCTTTTTTAAACGGAAAACAATTCTCCTCTTCCTCCGAAGATTCCCCCTGAGATCCGGAAGAACTGCTTCCGCCTGAACTGCTTGGACCTAAATCCGGTCGACTGCCTCCTGCCGGTCGCGACGGCTTTGAAAAAGGAGGCGGCGCGGTATTTATATCCTGAATTGCCGACAACAAAATAACGGACACCAACACTTTATATAAGTTTCTGCAAATATACATCACAAAAATCCCTGAAACTGCTATTAATTCACAATAAAACCATGAAAAAGTAAAAAAGACATGAACATTTTTCGTTTTTTGCTTTTTTTGTATATAATCACCGGTGTTACAAGGAACACAGCATGCGATTTATCGAGAAAATGAGAGAAATTCTTTGCTTAAACGAGGAAGAGGCAGAGGTTGGACATGTTTTGGCCGCCGAAATTCTGAGGGATTATGATATCCGCGGAATTTTCAACGAAAATCTTTTCCCGGGCGACGCCTATGACATCGGACTGGCGTTCGGAACGATCCTGGGTAGAAAAAATTTGAAAAAAGTATGCGTCGGATACGATTGCAGAAACTCCTCTGACTGTTTGGCTCGGAATCTCGTTAACGGGTTAATGAATACCGGCGCGGAGGTAATATCGCTGGGATTGTGTCACACTCCGCTGATGTACTACAGCGTGTACAAGCTGAATTTTGACGCCGGGATTATGGTAACCGGGTCGCACAATCCCCCCGAGTACAACGGTTTTAAAATTACGCTCGGAAAAGATCCTTTTTGCGGAGAAGACATAAAATCGCTCGGAAATATGATAACATGCAAAGATTTTGTGGAGAAAAACGGTCGCGAAGTTGTTTTAAACAGGATTTTTTCAAATTATATATCTGATATTGTTCAAGATTTTGAGTTCTATCCGGATGTGAAAGTCGCCTGGGATATCGGAAACGGAACGACCTCCAATGCCGTAAAGGCAGTGACCGCGGCAATTCCGGGAAAGCACCATCTTCTGTTCGAGGAAATGAACGGAAATTTTCCGAATCGACTGCCGGATCCGACGGTGGCGAAAAATATCGAATACCTGTCGAAATTTGTGCTCTATAATAATTTCGATATAGGTTTCGCATTTGACAGCGACGGAGACAGGCTTGTTGTCGTCGATTGCAACGGACACATGCTCTTCAGCGACCAGGTTCTTGAAGTGCTCGCGGCGGATTTTCTTCGGAAAAATCCGGGCGCTCAGGTCATTGCTGACATAAAATCCTGCAATCGACTGTTTGATACCGTCAAAAAACGCGGCGGAATCGGAATCATGGAAAGAGCCGGGCACTCATTCATAAAAAAGAGGATGAAAACGAGCGGGGCGCTTCTGGCCGGAGAAATGAGCGGACACTTCTTTTTCAAAGACCGATGGCTCGGGTTTGACGACGGCATATACGCCGCTCTGCGATGCCTGGAGATCGTCGGCAAAAATAAGGACGCGTTCAATAATCTTCAATACGGATTCGTTACGCCGGAAATCCGCATCACCTGCGATGAAAAAAGAAAATTCGGAATAATTGACGACGTAAAGCAGCAGCTAAAAAGGGAAAATGCAGACGTCACGGAAACAGACGGAGTGCGCGTTACTTCCGAGGAAGGATGGTGGCTGCTGCGCGGATCAAATACGCAGAATGCGCTGTCGCTGAGGATAGAAGCGAGTTCCGAAGAAAATATGCAAAAACTTAAAAGAAAGATAGGAGATTACCTTGCCAGCGACATTAAAAACATAGAAGAAATCCTGAAAAATGAAAATGCGTAGGTTATGTGGGGCCATAATTTATTTGAGACGGAAGCTTACATAGCCATTGTCACTTCACCAAAAAGATGATGCATTCATAGTCATCAGTTGGAATGTTTTCGCCAAATTAAGGAGGGGGAATAAAATGAAAAAAATGTCGTTGTTTTTCTTGTCGGTTCTTTTGTGTTCAGCTATCACGATTAATGCATTCGGAATACTCGAAACGCCCGACGAGGTGCATCGCCTTGTAACAGTTGAGAAGGCCAAAGAATTTGGCAAGAACTGCACCGGAAAAACTGCTGAGAATGCTGCGGCGGGTGGTAAGTTATTTTCCCTTTAATTTGTTAAAAATACGTAGCCACAGTCCCGTGTATACACTACACAGGACACTTAGTTAAGCAAAATTTTTTGTTGCTTTTTTTTCGATATATCATATATAATCGACGTGTAAAGAAAATGGGGAAGATAAAATGAAAAAAGGTATATTTTTAGCTGGTGTTTTGTTTTTTGGTGTTTCCAACGGGATGAATCCGCAGCAGACGGATGTTGATAAGCAACACAAATCTGGTCTCAGAGTGCAATTTATATTGCCGGATGAGGAGATAGTTTTGAACATGTGCCAAAATTTGTGCGCAATACTCCAAAGTCATTATAATTACGATCCTAGTACTAGGAATGAGGCACGTTCTTACCTGGAGAAAGCTAATGTCACTATTATGAAGGGAGGTGTTTTTTATACGTGTTCCAGTGAAGTCAGAGATAAAGGAGTCGCTGCTTTTTGGAAGCACATAGATGGAATTCAGGACTTTATCGCGCGTGCCCAGGATATGATCGTTATCAACTTTGAAAAAAACCGTTCTAGGAGGAGGACTGCTGCTGCAGCGGCAGAAGTTGCTCCTGCAAAAAAAGATTTGTTCACACAATGTGGGCGCCTTGCTGATAAATTAGCTGCTGAGGCTGCTGCAGAGGCAGAGGTTGCTCCCGCAAAAGTTGTTCCTACAAAATTAGCTGCTAAGGCTACGGTGGATCGTGTGAGTCCCAAACCTAAAGCATCTGTCACAAAAAATTGGTTTCTTAGTAAGATATTAGCTGCTTCGAAAGATAGACTCAAAAAAGCTGCTGCGAAGAAAGCCAGAGCCGAAGCCGAAAAAGCCAGAGCCGAAAAAGCCAGAGCCGAAAAGGCCAGAGCCGAAAAGGCCAGAGCCGAAAAGGCCAGAGCCGAAAAAGCCAGAGCCGAAAAAGCCAGAGCCGAAAAGGCCAGAGCCGAAAAAGCCAGAGCCGAAAAAGCCAGAGCCGAAAAAGCCAGAGCCGAAAAGGCCAGAGCCGAAAAAGCCAGAGCCAAAAGAAAATAATGAGCTAACCACCCGTCTCATTTAATTGAGCGTTCCATCTCGTCATTGCGAGGAATAGCGCGAGGAAGCAACCCAGATTTTGATTTTACTGAAATTTGAGTCTTGGATTGCTTCGTCGCTTTACCTCTCGCAATGACGGATGAAATACCGGATTAAATGCGACAGGTGGTAAGAACTGAGGTCTTTTATAATCTTCCGACCGGTTCTTCCTCCAAAATTTCTCCTTTTTTATTTCTAAAATGATAGTCTACTCTCGGTATTTTGGTATACACTCTATTTCCTACTCTATCACTCAGCGGTTTTCTATCATCATCCTTTATCTGTTCTATTGATTCCATCAACTTCTGAGCTAAATTTTTAATCTCGTAGGCACTATATTTTTTGATTTCTTCATCGGCACCATAGGAGTAGGGACCGTTAAAAAATTTAATAATTACCGTGCCGGTATGCAAACCATCCGGTACAATCGCAAAATTACCAAGCTCGCCGTGTACCTCAAATTGTTGTTTCTTCAGATCTTCCATAATTTTGCGATAAAACAGATTCAAACCGGCATCATGTGTATAATAAATGGGATTCCAATAACCTTTAATTTGCATCGGCATGGTCAAAACAACAGTATTATACCTTTCTTCAACAACAACCGGATCAACCTCCTTTCGAGAAGAACCGGGAAACATATTCCCTCCAAAACAGGAATCGACCGAAAATGCACAACAGCAACAGAACACTACTCCGTACACATTTTTACTCATCTCTTTAATCCTTTCCTTCTTTTTCCATAAAAAAGATTATACAATTCTCCTCACAATTTGTCAATAATTTTTTTAAAATATTTCAACACCCCTCAGATTTTCTTCTTCCTAAAATTTTAGCTAAAAATTTAGAAAAAAAGGAATCAGACCGATGGAAGAAAATCCGAGTCCGATGCACAAAAGAACACAGTCCCCCTGTGGGAGAAAGATGATATCCCCCAAAAAATCACTAAATGAACAGCAACGCCGCCACGAGAGCTGCGATAATGCAAAATACAACCGCTTTTACCGCAACAATCTTCATAGGCGGTTTATTATCGTTCACATTTGTTATCTCAATATTAGAATACGACACAACGTCTCCTATTGAAAAAAAATTTCCGTCTGTTTTACTTGTATTTACATTCATATCAAAATATCCTTATTAAAATGTTAAAAACGACAAATTATTTTTTCGTCGGACGATTTATTTTTTTCGCCCAGACAGATTCCGGATATTGTCTTTCCAAAACCGCCAGCGCATTTTCCGATTCCTCAACCAAACCGAACGAACGACAACACTCTGCTATTCTGTAAAAAGCCTCGCTCGCGTACCTCGTGTGAAAGAGCTGAGTTGCGACGAGTGTGTATCTGTTGATTGCCGCGAGGGCGCTTTTATTTTTTTGATAATATCGACCGATCGACATTTCATGCGCCGCAATGACGTCGTCAAGAATCACTATTCTTTGCAAAGCATCACGATAGTACTCCGACTCGGGAAACCTGTTCACCAGTTCAACAAAAACGTGCTTGGCGTCGTTGGCGATTTTCTGATCTCTTCCGACGGAGGACACCTGCATGTACAGGCACATTGCTTTCAAATACAAGACGTAGGGAACCAGTTTATGCGACGGATGATATCGCAAAAATATGTTAACCTCCCTTATGGCGTCCATGTAGGAGGCAGCCAAAAAGTAGCAATAGGCGGAAAGTATCTGTCCTTCCGTTGATTTCGAAGAATACGGAAACAGTATTTCCATATTTTTGAACTCGGACGCCGCATCCGTATATTCTTTTTCACTCAGCAGAGTTCTTGCTTTTTTATACAAACTGTTCACGTCGCGATTTTTCAGATCATCCTGCGATGATGAACACCCGACGACCAGGAAACAAGACAACAATCGAAAACTGTTTTTCATAAAAACTCCCTCATTTTACTCCGGTTGAACCGTATCCGCCTTCGGATCTGCAGGTTTCATCCAGCGAGTCTACCACATTCCAGCCGATTGTTTCATATTTTTGTATAACCAGCTGAGCAATTCTCATTCCTCTTTCCAGCGAAAAATCTTCTTCCCCCAGATTGATCAACAAAACTTTTAATTCGCCGCGGTAATCGCTGTCGATCGTTCCCGGGGAATTAAGCACGGCTATTCCGTTTTTATAGGCCATCCCGGATCTGGAACGAATTTCTCCGTTATATCCCGGGGGAATCGCGATGCTCAGCCCCGTCGGAATTAACTTTCTCTCGAATCTTTTCATAATCAGCCGCTCCGAGATTGCCGCTCTCAGATCAAGACCTGCACTCCCGATCGTTGCGTAGGACGGAAGCTCGATTCCCGAGGCGTGCTCGAGTACTTTTAAAGGAATATTCATGGTTATAGCTTTTCATATTTTTTTGTGAATTCAGTCAGGAAATTTTTCAGGCCTTTTTCGGAAATGTTCCCGCTTATTTCCGCCCGCAGAATCTGGCGTATACTCACTTCGTTGGTGACCGCGTCGGTTATGAGAAGCTTATCTTTGTTTTTTAAAACATGCCACATGATCAGCACGTCCGGTTTTCCCGGAATCGCGACTCTGCTTTCGACGATAAATTGATTTTCCGATTTCTTTCTTTGTCCGATCACGGTAAATTTTGCGGTTTTATATTCCTCAAAATTTGACGCGTACAGCTTCACCAGCATTTTTGTGAAATTTCCGAGAAATTTCCTTTTTTCGTCCTTATTCAAAGATTTTGCATATCTTCCGACAGAAAATTTCGCCATCTGATTAACTGCAAAATTAGCTTCCACCATATTGCCGAATTTTCTTATGATTTCGTCCCGAGAAATTCCCGGAGTATTTATTATGCCGATGGCGTCATTTCCCAGATTTTGAACAAAGCCTCGACAGTCCTTGTTTTCATTCTCGGCTACTGTTTTGTGAGGAAACACATTCTCCGCCGAAAAAAATATCCCCAGTGCGCAACAAAAACATAATTTTCTAAATTTATACACAAAAACCTCTATACTTACCTTTCGATCATTATAGCTGACCGAAGCGCCATCTTCAACAAAATGCTTTCCGGGTGAACGTCCGTCGGATATGTAAATGCCGCAGAATTTCCGTTGTGAAACATTGCGATTCCCTGGAATTCAGGATGTTTTTTGTACAAACATGTGAAAAAATCATTGTATCCGGAAAGATCCGATATTTCGAATTCGTCGAACGGCAGGTGAAATCCGCTTTTCAGCGCTTTGCTCAGCGATTCTTTCAGCGTCCAGGCGACGGTGAGATTTTCCAAATCGCGACCGACAGGCTCCCCGTCGACCAATATTGATTCCATGGCTTCCCGGGCGTTTTTTCTCGGGTTTTCTATGTCTGTTCCGAAGGAAAAAATATTTTTAAATACGAGAGCGGCAACGACGTCGTTTGTGTGAGTGATCGAGACGGCGTACTCCGAAGATTCGATGAACGGGCAGCCGTTTTTTTCGTTCAGTACGCTCACGGCGTCGAATGCAAATTCGCCGATGAACGAGCTCAGCGCTTTTTTCGTCAGTATTCTGCCGAGACAGTATTGTTTTTTTACCTTTTCCGAACCGACGGAGTCGAATCTTTTTAATTCGTCGGCGGACATCAAATTTCGAAAATCCTCCCCGGAAATTTCAAAATCCGCCGTGCGAGTAAAAGCAAAAACGCATTTCTCCTCTTTTCCGTTGCAGAAAAACGGAATATCAAACTCCGCGAGAGATTGCCAATTCAATTAATTTATCCAACAACTTGTCGTAGGGAAGTCCGGACGCCGCCCATAATTTCGGATACATACTTATTTCTTCCGTAAAACCGGGAATTGTGTTGATTTCGTTCAGGAATATTTCCGAATTATTTCTCAGGAAAAAATCCACCCTCGCCATTCCCTCGCAGCACAGAACTTTGTAGGCCTTCAGCGAAGTTTTCCGGATATCGTCGATAATTTCGGCTGGCAGATCGGCGGGAATTTGCAAATCCGCTGCGTCCTCATCCAGATATTTTGCGGAGTAGGAGTAAAAATCGCGTTTTACGACGATTTCCCCGGGCAGAGAAGCCTCCGGGTAGTCGTTGCCCAGCACGGAGCACTCGATTTCCCGTCCCTTTATAAATTCTTCGATAATAACCTTGTTTTCGTAGGAAAACGCTTCTTCAATCGCTTTTTTAAAATCGTCTTCGGATCTTACTTTGCTGACCCCGACCGAGGAACCGAGGCTCGCCGGCTTCACGAAGATAATGTCGCCGAGGGTTGCGGAAATGTCCGCGTAGGAAATTCTGTCGGATTCGTATTTTCCGAATGTCAGGTGTTTTGCGCTCCGAATTCCGGCGTCTCTCAGCAGACGTTTTGTGACGTCTTTGTCCATGCCGACGGCGGATCCCAGAACTCCCGCTCCGACGAACGGAATGCCGAACATGCGCAGCAATCCCTGAAACGTTCCGTCTTCACCGAAAGTTCCGTGAAAAACCGGAAAAGCAACATCCAAAAATTCCGCCAGGTCTGCGCCAATTTTTTCCGGTAATTTTCCGAAGGAATTTTTTTCATCGATAACGCCCGCCGAACGCAGATCATTTATCATCTGCGCGGCAGCGGGCATGGCGGAAAGGATAGCGTCCGCGCCAAAATGAAAGTGACCGCTTTTATCTGCTCCGATCGGCAGAATATCATACTTGGTTTTATCCAAGCTCTTCATGACACTCTTGGCGGACTTAATCGAAATTTCGTGTTCGGAGGAACGTCCTCCGAAAAACACGCCTATTCTAGTTTTTTTCATTTTTGCCTATCGCGAATCCCAATATATCGCCGAGGCTTGCTCCGCTGTCGGATGAGCCGAACTCTGCCATAGCCTGCTTCTCTTCCTCGATTTCGAGAGCTCTTATCGATAGATTGATTTTCTTGCTGCCGTTATCAATGGAAATGATTTTGGCGTCAACCTTCTCATCGATCGCAAATCTGTCGCTTCTGCGATCCTCGCGATCCTTCGCAAGATCCGCTTTTTTGATGAATCCCAGAGCGCCGTTGGCCAGAGTTACTTCAATTCCGTCGTCCTTGACGGCAGAAACGATGCAGGTAACGACAGCCCCGGTTTTGATCGCAATCTCTATTTGAGCGTACGGATTTTCGGTCAACTGCTTAATACCGAGGGAAATTCTCTCCTTCGCAGGATCAACTTCAAGAACTTTTATCTTTACGCTGTCGCCTTTTTTATATTTTGCGAGATCGCCGGCTTTGGCCTTTTCCCAGGAAACGTCGTTGAGGTGAACCATACCGTCGATATCATTGTTGATTTTTACGAAAATTCCGAATTCTGCAACATTTGAAATGGTGCTTTCGAACACGTGTCCGACCGGGAAATTCTGCACGATATCATCCCACGGATTCATTTGCAGTTGCTTCAGACCCAATCCCATGCGCCTTTTAACGGCGTCTATGTCCAAAATTACAACTTCGATTTCTTCTCCGAGAGTGACGACTTTTGATGGTGATATGTTCTTTTTCCAGCTGACTTCGGAAACATAGACCAATCCCTCGACGCCCTCTTTTACCTCGACAAAAATACCGTAATCGGTAATATTTGCAACTTTCCCTTTGACCCGAGATCCGACCTTGAATTCTTCATCGACTCCGCCCCACGGATCCGGCGTCAGTTGCTTTATTCCGAGAGAAATGCGCTTCGTTTCTTTGTTGAATTTAACGATTTTTACTCTAACGGATTGTCCGGGAGTCAGTGCCTCCGACGGATGATTGACTCTTTTCCAGGAAATATCGGTATTGTGCAGCAAACCGTCAACTCCGCCGATATCAACAAAAGCTCCGTAATTTGTGACGTTTTTCACGACGCCGTCTATAATCTGTCCTTCCTCAAGACCGGATACGATTTTAGCCAGCTCTTCGGCATTTGCTCCCTCGAGAATTCCTCGACGCGAAACGACGATATTTTCACGCAATTTATCCATTTTTAAAATCAGGAACGGCTGCTCGATACCCATCAGAGGAGTTATATCTTTCACCGGACGCACGTCCACCTGGCTTCCCGGCAAAAACGCGGTCGCTCCGTTCAGATCCACCATGAATCCGCCCTTGACGCGGTTGTAAATGACTCCCGTGACGCCTGTTCCCGCGGTGAAGGCTTTTTCGAAGTCATCCCAGGCTGCTTCTCTCAGTGCTTTTTCGCGACTCAGTACAATTTCGCCGCTCTTGTCTTCGTAGCGGTCAATATATACGTCGATTTTATCACCGACTTTGAGTTCGATTTTTCTTCCGCCGAAAGTAAATTCGCTTGTCGGGATGCGCCCTTCCGATTTCAATCCGACGTCTATGGTGACGAAATTATCATCCAACGCCGATATCGTACCTTTTACTACTCTGTCTTTCCACAGCGATCCCTTATACACCTGCTCAAAAAGCTCCGCAAAACTCGCGCCCTGAGCACCTGACTCATCTGACATTCAA
>JAISCG010000088.1 GCA_031265715.1 Holosporaceae bacterium
CATCCAACGCCGATATCGTACCTTTTACTACTCTGTCTTTCCACAGCGATCCCTTATACACCTGCTCAAAAAGCTCCGCAAAACTCGCGCCCTGAGCACCTGACTCATCTGACATTCAACATCCTCTTATTATATTTTATTTTGTTATTATTGATGGTTAGAAACATAATTATTTTGATAAAAAAACTACCCTTGTCTTGCTTTAAAGCGAGGATTCGTTTTATTTATAACATAAATCCTGCCCTTACGCCGAACGAGGCGACAATTCTTGTGCCTGGATCGCATCGTTTTCAAAGAATTCACAACTTTCATAAAAAAACTCCCTTTCAGGTTTGTTTGAATATCACTTTTTTATAAAAAAGTCAAGCGCAAGCAAGCAAAATCTGCGAAATTTGATTGTTTTGCAACAGTGACTTCTGATAGGGGAGAGGATTTTTATACCAAGAGTTGCGTAAAAAATTGGAAAAGGTCATGAGAAGAAGCTAAATCCTTTGCAGTCTCTCCTCTTGAAGTTCAGGCACTATTAACAATCCTCAAAAAATCGCTTTTATTAACAGTGCGTTAGCTTTGAACAAAGTCTATTTTTCAACCGGTTTAGCCGGCGCTTTTGCCGGAACCTTGGCCGGCGCTTTAACCGGCGCTTTTGCCGGAGCCTTGACCGGCGCTTTAACCGGCGCTTTTGCCGGAGCCTTGACCGCAACTTTATTCGGCGCTTTATCCGGCGTCCCTGCAACTTTAGGAATCAAATCGAATATTCCTTTGGTTTCGAGTCTCTTCTCCACGAGGGGAAGCACTGCAGCCCACTCATCGGAAAAGTATACGCGATTTTTCAGTTGCTCCACCATTTTATTAAATGCCCCAATGGCCGCCAAAAATTTCACCGGCTTGATGTTTTCATTGGCAGCCTTTTTATATGCCTCAGACAATCCGTTAACGGTTTTTATGCACTTCTCCACGTTCGCAGCAAACTCTTTTTCATTATCTCCGAATCCTGCTTTTTGGACTTCATCCAAAACGGAAAGCATTTCATTAAAAAAATTTCCGATCAGAGAAAAACACAGAATCCGAATCGTTTTCGAAGGAATTTTTTCCAGCCGAAACCGGAGCGCGGTAAGGGTAACGGTATTATGAACGATCTTCACGTCTTCAATGCATTCGCATATTTTTGGAAAATTAGCATAATTCCCTTTTATTTTATCAAAATTCGAAACTGATTTTTTAAACCGAAGTGAAAGGCTGTCGATTTGTTTTTCGACGGCAGAACCTTTTTGCGATACCAGTTTTGCGACTTCCAATTTTTTTCCTGTAAAATCTATGAGCCGAACCAGATCCCAATCTTCACCTTCATTTGTTGCATTTTTTTTATCGAAATTGTTCTTCATATCCACGATCACTTTACGAATCGTTTCATTTTTGGTAGAGTCTGTCACGGACTGAGTCCACGATAGGAAACAGTTTTGAAACTCTCCCAGATACACCTTGTCGTAAACGTCACTCGCCAATTCATTTTTTAATGTAAACTCTGTTTCTGCGGCATTGTATGTTTTTACCGCAGCCAAGAATGCCTGTATTTTCTTTGCAGCACCGGAAGCAGTGCGACACTGTTTTCCCAATTGGTTAAAACGAGAAATATTTTCCTTAACTTTTTCGGAATCCTCCGGCGACACGTTGTTCTCCAAAAAGTTCAGATTGGACCGCATTACTTTCATTGCTGTCGGCTCGTCAGTCAATGCTGCTGCGCTCCTATATTCTGCCCCGACGTTTTCGTAAATTTTCGTCTCTTCAGGGTCTTCCTCAATTTCTTTCGGAGCATCCTGTTTGGCGTCAGCGGCAACCTTTGTCGCTTCGGACTTTGAAGCATCACTGTCGCTCGCTTCGATTTTCGATTTTACGTTGTCATTCTGTCCCGACGCGGAAGCGCCATCGTCTTTTTCATCATCATCACCCTCCTCCTCATCATCGTCGTCATCAACTTCCTCTTCATCTTTTTTGACTTTATTTTCCGATTTTGCACCGCCAGTCAAAGCAGCGGCGGAAACATTATTCTTCAGTTTTGCCTCTGCTTTCGGATTTGCTTTTTCGCTGTTTTCAGACGCTGAAACGACATCCTCTTCATCGTCGTTCGACTCGTCATTCACAATTTTTGATTCTGCTTTAGTATTAGCTTTTACGGTAGGGGCAGCTTTTGTTGCTTTTTTAGGGATAGCAGCGGACTGTGCCTTTTTTAGTCGAATATCAGGCTTATTGCTTAAAAAACGCATCAGATTAGACTCTTTCTTAGTCTTTTGAGTTGCTTCTGCAAAACCAAACATCGTTATCAAAATTGCACACGATAACAACCTTTTTCTCATCTTTTCACTCCTCCGCTATCTTTTCGATGATTCTAAGCTGCCATCTTCAAAAAAGTCAATTGGTTTTTATGCTTTTTATTTTAATTTTTGAAGTAAAAATATCTTTATTCGTAAACTATTTTTTAACACTTTACTCCCTATCCTAGGGAATAGGAGACTGTAGTAAAAAAATGAAAAAATTTGCTTTTTTATTGTATTTCGTGGGGTTAGAAGCAGCAGCAGTTTCTTCGGTTATCAGCGAAGGACTGTCTGCGGCAGCGTCGATCAAAACCTTGAAAGGCGACAGCGACTTTGGTTTGACAGGCATATTTTCTTCCAAGGGCGGCATTTCTCTGGAAGAAGTAATGTTGTCTGTTAAGGAAAATATGAACACCAATGGAGCCGTAAGAGTACATTTGGTGGTAGTTTATGACATCGAATTGGTTGGAGAGTTAATGAAAAGGTCCTCCGAACAGTATTTCAGGCATGTGGATCAACTGGTTAAAGACTATCCGGATAAGATAAAAATTTTTGAATGGGAACTTGTGGCCAAAGAACAGGATATTCCCTGGACAAAAATTGAATATCCTGACAAGCATATGATGCCTCTCGCCGGCTTTATTTTTGCGAAATATTCCGGGAGCGGAGAACACAGAGCGCGCATTCCTCCGACATATAAAAAAGTAAAAATTACATTTAAAAAAGATAAATTTGAAATCGATTATGAGGACAAAGACAACAAAAACAAAAAGGAAGACAGCTGACCAGGCACTGCTGACAGTGCCTGAGTCGCACATAAACGTACTCAAAAAAATCGATCAGACACTATCATGTCTTTTTGGTTTTTTGCAAGGATCCGGTTTTGGTAAATTTTAGTAAAATCGGTTTATTCGATGCTTTTTCCGCGATTTTTTCGGTTAAAAGCCTGATTATATCTTGATTTTCCGAGTAAACAGCGAGGTCCAGCGGAGTTTTTCCATTTATGTCGAGTGCGCTGAGACTTTCACGGTCATTCGCCAAAATTTCGACTATACTCATGTTTTCCAACCAAACGGCCCAGTGCAGCGGAGTTGATAATGTATCATTGCGTACATTAATCTTTGCGCGGCATTCGTTCACAAAAAAATCGACCATACTCACATTTTCCAACCAAACAGCCAAGTGCAGCGGAGTCGACAATGTATCATTGCGTACATTGACGTCTGCGTGAAGCCCCTTCACCAAAAAGTCGGCGAAATATATATTTCCCAGGGATGCGGCCGTGTGCAACAGGGTGTTCCCGAAAACGTCGCGGGCATTGACGTCTTTGAGGCAATCTTTCGGAAATTCGACCACCTCCACATCTCTCAGCAGAGAGACCCAATCCTTCAATTTTAACGTCGAACTGCTCTGTCCGATCGTCAATAAAACAAAAAACGCAATCAACAGAATCTTGCATCTACTTTTTTTCATTTTCACTCCCCAAATATTCATTAATATGATAAGTATATTATGTTAAAAAATAATTAATTTTTTAAAAAAATTTTCAATAAGGCATTTTTTTTAAAAAAAATTTTTGCATCATTGCGAGATACCGTCTTTCGTGGCAATCCAGAAATTTAAAATTTACTTAAATTTGAGCCCCAGATTGCTTCGCTCTGCCCGTAATGACGCGGAAATATTTCCATAAATACTTAAAAAGACAATTTAAATGAAAATTAAAATTTCAGATAAAAGAAGATCCGACGGGTGGTAAGAACTAACAATCTTCAGACTTGAATGAGCGCGCAACATATGATAGATTGAAGCCTCTGCAGGGAGTCGAAGGAAGGTCATCGTGGCACGTGTAACTGTTGAAGATTGCGAAAAAGTTGTAGCAAACAGATTTGACTTGGTTGTTTTGGCGGCGCAGCGCACACGTCAGATTTTAGCCGGAGATAAGTTAACTCTGGAGAGTGACAATGAAAAAAAGCCCGTTGTCGCCCTTAGAGAAATTGCAGCAATGACCGTTTCCGTGGATGCATTGAGGGAGTGCGTCGTAAAGAGTTTTAGAAATTTTACTCCGGAAGAAGATTTTAATGATGACATTGAGGAGCTTCCCGTCGATGATACCTATAATCCCTATGTCGAAATAGAAATAGCTGACATAAAGTCGAGCAGCGATATTCGAATAATTGACTCTAACGAGAGCAATGGTGATGAATAAATCTCTCTTAAGATCGCCCATCCAAGTCTGAAGATACTCTATGAAGCGTCTTTTATTGAAATTTTAGATAAAAGAAAGGTTCTGCAGAAATGGGAAAGAGATTGTTTTTAAATGTATATGTTCCTCATTAGAAAAAACACTTGCTTCTCGTCCGAATTTGTTTCATAAAATATATATGTTTTTACAGTAAAGTTTGATAAATAATGCTTAAGAATGTATGTGTTTTATTTTCGATTATATTCTGTGCCCAAAGCACGCACTCCATGCTGCGCGTCAGTGCATGTAGAAGTTTTCGAGAAATAGGAGAAATTGCACATCTTTTTGGCAAAAATGTCATCATCGTACTGGATTTCGACGGAGTTTTGATGAAGGACGGATGGAATTCGCATGCACTGACTCTGGCTCGAGGCTGCGCGAGTCTTTCAAGAGATTTGGCCGAAAAATACCGAAGGTTAGGTAAAGAACTCAGAAAATTTGAAAATAAATATCCGAATTTGAATGACCCATCATTTTTTACGGAAATTTCCTCAGATTTAAGTCGGATCTGTCAGACTTTGGTTCCGGTTAATCAGAGATCGAAAAAAATTTATCATCGTGTTAACAATTTCGAAACCAATCGGATAGAATTGACGGATCCGTCGATTCCGGAGGTTTTGTGTGAATTTAATAAAAGCGGTATACCGTTCTTCTCTCTCTCAGCCAACTATGACGCCTGTTCGCGTGTCAGATCAGATCAGTTCGACAAACTGGGACTCACCTCTTGTTTCAGTAAAACGTTTCTTGTGAAAGGAGCGAGCACCCCGGTGTCACCGTATTCTCTTGCGATCGGTTGTAATACCGTACTCACCGCAAAGGTGCTGCGGCGCAACATCCCCGAAGGTACGCCGGAAGATGCGCCGTGCAGATTTCACGGGGAAAATCCGATAAGTCCGCAAATTTTTTGGAAGAATCCCGGCCGGTATTATGCTTATTTCGAAAAAAACTGCGTAAGTTTTTCAAAGGGGTCAACGTTAAAGCAGCTGATATTCGACAGAGTTATTCCCCAAAAGCCGAAACGTTTGGTATTTGTTGATGACAGCAAAAAAAATGTGGAAGAAGTCGGAAACGCCTGCCTTGAATTGGGAATCATTTTTCACGGAATACATTTCAGAAGCGAGCAGTAGCTTTATCGAAAATAAATTTTGCTTCTTTAGGCTCCGGGAAAAAGCCCCGATGGTAAGATTTTTTTTCAAAAAAACAATTTGCCTTTCTTTTTGTTGTGATGTATATTTATTATTGTAGGCAGAATGGGAATAATTGTAAAATGAAAAATAGTCAGTATGTTAATGCATTAAAGGTAGTATTTGTCGGAGCATCTTTTCTTTTATCAACAATTGAGCAAAGCAACGCGATGAAATTGGCAAGATGGGCATCAAGCAAAAGTAATAAGAGAAATAATAAGGGAACAGCAGGCGTCAGGAAGCCGGCAAAGCTCGCACCGGTAAAGCCCGAGCAACCGGTACAGGTCGATGACTCCCGTCGAAGAGCTTTAATGTGGTTGGAGATAGATAGAAAAAGAGTGGAGGAGGAAAATTTAGAGAGAAAAGAAGAAGAGAAGAAAAGAAAATCGTGGAGTAGTGCGGCGAAAAGGTCGTTTTGTGGGGCGGCATGGTCAGGAAATTTGGATTTGGTTAAATCTATGATAAATGACGGCACCGCAGATGCTGATTTGGAAGAAGATGACGGCGGAACCCCGTTGCATTATGCTGCCAAGTCGTGGAATTTAGAGATGGTTAAATTTCTTGTAAACCGGGATATTGAGATAATCCGGGAAAGGAATCAACTGTGGGGGAATTACCGTAATGACTACGAACCGTTTGTCCAGATGGAAAACAACAACCACGAAACCCCACTGCATTTTGCTGCCAAATCAAGAAATTTAGAGATAGCTCAATTTCTTGTAGATCAAGGTGCACATGTTAATGCAGTCACACTTGAGGGACAAACTCCGTTGCATTTTGCTGCGAGATCAGGAGATTTACAGTTGGTTAAATTTCTTATGAAACAGGGTGCAGGTGTTAATGCAATCGCAGACGGGAATAAGACTTCATTGCATTTTGCTGCAAGGTCAGGAAATTCACAGTTGGTTGGATTTCTTATAGAGCAACAAGGTGCAGATGTTAATGCGTGCGATATTGATGGGAGAACTCCGTTGCATTTTGCTGCGAGGTCAGGAGATTTAGAGACGGTTAAACTTCTTATAGCGCATGGTGCAAATGTTAATGCAATCGCAAACGGAAATATGACTTTGCTGCATTTTGCTGCGAGGTCAGGAAATTTACAGTTGGTTAGATTTCTTATAAATCAACAAGGTGCAGATGTTAATGCAATCGCAGACGGAAATAAGACTTTGCTGCATTTTGCTGCGAAGTCAAGAAATTCACAGTTGGTTAAAAATTTTATAAAACGGAAGGCAATTGTGGCAAATATTAATGCGCGCGATATTAATGGGAGAACTCCGTTGTATTTTGCTGCAAAGTCAGGAAGTTCAGAGATTGTCAATCTTCTCATAAAGCATGAAGCAGAAATTAGTGAAGTTGATAATTTTGGAGAAACCGTATTGCATGGAGCTGTCGAATCAGGAAATTTAACGCTGGTCAAGGCCTTAATAAGTACTAAGCGGTTTACGAAAGCAATCAGGAAGCCTGACTACAGGGGATACACTCTATCTCATTTTGCTGCCCGGGCGGGAAGAACGGATATACTCGAATTTCTGATAGGGCAAGGTTACGTCACAGATATTAATGCGATCACCACTGAGGGATGCACTCTCCTGCATTGTGCCGTTGAATCAAATTTTTTGGGAATAGTTAAATTTTTAGTAGATAGGAAGGCAAATATTAATGCGTCCAACGGTAAATGGTACACCCCATTGGCTTTGGCTGACGAGTACGGATATACGTTGATATCCGAATTTCTGAGAAATCCGTCGCCAAAAAGATAATGCACACGGCGTACTTGTATTTTTGAAGTAGGCAACAGGATCAGTTAAACTGTTGCCTATGGGTGGAGAGAAGCCGCTCACCACCCGTCTGATCTTTTTTATCTAAAATTTCAATTTCTCTTTAAATCGTCTTTTTAAGTATTTATGGCAATATTTCCGCATCATTGCGAGCGGAGCGAAGCAATCCAGAGATCAAATTAAAGCAAATTTTAAATCCGAATTGCCACGTCGCGCCGCTCGCAATGACGAAATGAGACGCCTAATTTAATCCGACGGGTACTAAGGAGAAGCCGTTTTTACGCCTGTGTTTTTAAGCACATTAGACTTCTTCGTATAATCCCTTTTCAATCCGGGATCCTACATCCGGGTTTTTCTTCGGAATCAGAGAAATGAACAAATCTGCAAATTTCTCCCTGCCTCTCAGCCGAACAAACGACGCCCGCTGCAAAGCAGCGGGGTATTGAGTAGATTTTGCTCTTGGCTTTTTTTTCACAGCGGAGCAGCGGGGAATTCACCCCTCAGAGATTAAAAATCTATCTTATTATTTAATGCTTTACATCGCTAAATTTCACAATAAAACCTGCAAAAATGCTGCAAAAGTAAAAAAGTCTGCTATAAATTTTGATCAGATTTCCTTGAGAATACGCCGCCCTCGGTCGTATCCTTCGTCTTGCCTGAAACAACCTCTTCAAAAATAATACCGTCATCCGCCTCATCGTCATCATCCTGATTCTTTACCTCGATCGAATCTCCGGACACGGTTTTACACGTTCTCGGAACTCTGATAACAAATTTTGATCCGGCTCCGATTTCGCTTTCAACGGTGACAGTGCCTCCGAGACATTCCACATATTTTTTCGTGAGAGATAACCCGAGGCCGGCACCGGCATTTCCCTCCTGAAATGTTTCAAATAGATTGGCTAACTTAGCCTGATCAATGCCGGCTCCGGTATCAATTACGGAAAATTCAACAAAATCTTCACCTGTCTTCACCAGAGGAACGATTCTCAGCGTTATTTTACCGAATTCGGTAAATTTTGCGGCGTTGCTCAGCAAATTCAACAGACATTGTCTCAGTTTTGTGGAATCCGAGTACATAACCCCGATATCTTTCGGATACTCCAAAAACATAGAGTTGTCATTTTTCGCAACAAGGGGTAGCGTAATACCTTCAACATCCTTAATAAGAGAAACGAGTTCGATATTTTCGAAAAACAGCTGCGTTTTTCCGGATTCTATCTTCGACAAATCGAGAATTTCATCAATCAATGAGAGAAGATGCTTAGCAGATCCGATAATTTTTTTCAAATCATCGGCGGAAACGGTATCTTTTCGATCCAACGCCTCTTCCTCGAGAATTTCGCTGTATCCGATGATTGCGTTGAGCGGAGTTTTCAACTCATTACTCATGTTTGTTAAAAATTTACTTTTGGCATTACTGGCTTCATCCGCGGCAAGTTTTGCGCTTTCCAGAGAGCTGTTTGATACTTCCAACTCTTTCGCCTTCAGCTCGAGATCCGCAGTTCTCTCCGCAATTTGTTTTTCGAGAAGAGCTGCGTTATTGGACAGCTTTTTTTCGATTTCCTTGCGACGATCAATATCCAACACTGCCAACACTATATATTTTTCTTCGCTTACCTCTATCGGACTTGCGGAACATATGGACCAGAAAGTTCCTCCCCCGAAACTTTGTATCAATACTTCGTAGTTTAATACACTGATGCCCGAAGAAGTCGCGCTGCTCACATAGCCGCGATCCTCATTTTCAATAAACATACTCCACATATTTATTTTACTGATTTCTTCCCGCTCTATCCTGAGTAATGTTGTCGCGGACAAATTGATTTCCAAAACCGATCCGTCGGAAACCTTGAATATGACCAGAGCAAGAGGCGTAGATTCGCGAATTACGGTGGCTATTTCCAAATCTTCCTTCGCTTTTTGGTAAAATTTTAAAAAATAAAGGCATAATCCCAACAAGCCCATTATGAATAGGAGCCCAAAAAAATCCAGGCTGTCGAACATACTTTTGTTCAATTCTTCAAAAGCAATGTTGTCCGTGGCAACAACGACAAAAAATTTACTCCCGATCAACCCCGGGGGCATCTTAATTTCTTCCTTCAGAATTCTAAAATCGACGGATTCAATTTTTACGTCGGTCAACCCGAATGCTATGTCATTTATTTTTTTCGCCAGATGCATCCCGAGCGCGGCCACCGCCACCTTGTTTATCGAATTTTGCGGAAGTGAATTCAATGATATGTACCGTCCGCAATCCGGAGAAATTATGTAAAACATTCGAGGAATCGAGCCCTGTTCCATGCGCATCATATATTTTTCATACTGATTCCACTTCATCGTCAGTTCGAGAAAATATTTTTTCTCTTTTCCTTTTTTATCGGTAATTTTTTTAGTTATTTTATATTTTATGGCGACATTTTTGTCTTCCAGCTGAAGTATATCGTATTTTATTTCCTTTTTGGAAGTATCGAAATCTTTGACTGACATTAAATCGGCGCCGAAGGTGTTTAAAGAATTTACCAGAAACTTTCCTTTTTCATCATACATGCTCAGTGAAACGATATTATTATTGTGTTCAATGATACTTTTTATTTCTTTTATCGAAACCTTAGGGTCTGTCACTCCGGCGGATGATATTCCTGATAAAATATCATCTAATTCTCTGAAGGAATTTTCGAACTGAAGAGCCATATACTTTGATACTCCGACTCCCTCTGCCTGCATAAATGTATCAAGACATTTTTTTACGTCTTTATTTGTTGCACTTTTTACACAGAAAAAGAGAACAAATGACGGGATGATAATCAACAGACAGATTCCGACCATCACCTTTAATGTCTCTATAATCTTTTTTACCATCGCACACCTAGCATAAGGATAACAACCCAATCTTAAGAATGAATAGTTATTTTTACGTAAAAATTCGATTTTTTTACGAAAAATAACCCAGGTAAGACAGACTAACGTGACAGCATCCTTTTATCAGACTTCCTGCGAAACGTCATTCTTTCGCAAAGGTCTATTTTCCGGCAGCCTTTTTTACAGCATTTGTTATTTCGTCAACCGTCGGAATTTCGCCCAGCAGGACACCGTTTTCGGCATGCGGTCCGTAGATCGCCGTAAACGGGATCCCGACGCGACCGTGTTTGCCGATGAATTGCATCAGGGCGTCGTCTTTTTTTGTCATGTCGGCTTCGATGAACTTTACGTCATTGTTTTTGAACAGTTTTACCACTTCCTCATTTTCGAATATGCGACTATTGTATTTGCATGTAAGACACCAATCGGCGGTAATGTTAAAAACAATTATTCTATTTTTTTGTAATTCCGATCGGAGCAGAGTAAGCACGTTTCCGTCGGCTTTCAGCGATTCTGCGGAAAAATCCCGGAACGTCAGTCCGCAAAAACACATCGCGGCGACCGGAAGCACCGACCGATACTTTCGCATTTTCAGCAGGATGGTCGCCGATATAAATGATGCCGCATATATTCCGATCGATATCCTGCTCAGGTGATTGGAGAGCAGCCAAAAAATCCACAAAAATGTGATCAGCACTCCGCAATTAATGATTTTTTTAAAAACAATTCCTCCGTCACGGAATTTTGAGAAAAAATTAATCGAAACGAAGAACGAGAGGAAATAAGGCAGAGAAAATCCGGTTGCAACGGCAAAAAAGATCATGCACATGTCGGCGACAGATCCCAGAATTGCAAACGTCGCCGCGGTTCCCAGAAACGGAGCAGTGCACGGAATTGCCGCCAGAGAAGCAACCATGCTCGAAAAAAAATTTTCGAAAAATACGCCGCGTTTGCGATTTTCAATCTGTATTGAGGGAAAAAGCGGAATCATATCAAACGAATAGAGGGTTAATCCGAATAAAACAAAGGTCATTGCTTCGAGAAAATACGGATTTTGAAAATGCATTCCCCAGCCGACGACGCTTCCGGCTGATTTCAAAAACGCCAGACAGGCGGTGAATGCCGCAAAACTCGCATAATTCCCGACGATTGATCCGCAAAGGGCTTCCCGCGACATCGCCGATTTCAATTTCATGATGACCACGGGCAGAGCGCAGGGCATTATGTTCAGCATCAGGCCGCCCAAAAAACCGAGTAAAATGATCCAAAATATGTTCGAATCATGCCCGTTTTTTTGCGTCGGCAGAGCTATGCGAACGGTTTTTGAAACGATGCTGCAGATATTGTTGCCGCACATCGGACAATCTGCCGTCAATTCGATGTATTCCGAATTTTCTGCGACAATCGTGAAATCGACGCGGTAGGATGTTTCGCCCGTCTGCTCCAATTTTCCGTCGTATTTAAATTCCTTCGGATTTTTCGGCTCTGTCGGCGAAATATCCGGCGCTTTCGGCAGTTTATATCCGCTCGGAACGGACAAAATCAGCTCGCAGTGCCAAGCTTTGCCGTCTGTTTCGACGCATTTTGCGGCAATGTCTAAATTGCAAAGCTGTTCGGCCGTTAAGTTCACGAAAAACAACAGATTTATCAGGATGAGTATAATTTTTGGCACGATGGTCCTCTATTATTTTTTACATTTTAACGAACAATTAATCATTTTGATATACAGTTTCAAGTATAAGGTGAAAACATGAGTATAAACAATAACGATATAAGAAATTTAACGGGGAAGGTGTTGCTCTCCACTTTGTTTGATTCAAGCAGTTATCTGGATAAATCAATGGTTTATGTGTGTTCCCACGACAAAAACGGAGCAATGGGGATAGTTATAAACAAACCGATTTCCGATATAGATATCCGCAATCTCCTGAAAAGTCTGAAAATAAATAATAAGGAATTGGAAAATTTCAATATTTATTTCGGCGGAGTGGAGGAAATAGACAGGTGCTTTATTTTGCACTCGGATGATTATATGTCGTCCTCCAGTTCTTTAATCAGTAATCACGTTGCTCTGACAGTTAACAGGGACATTTTAAATGTAATTACTGCCAGGGGCGGACCGTCGAAAAAACTCATCTGCATGGGGTGCTGTATCTGGGACGCCGATCAACTGGAGAGTGAGGTGGCGTCAAGCTATTGGATTCCGATAGATCAAGACGAAGCACTGATTTTCGGTGATTACAGAGTTGATAAGTGGAAGAAAGCTCTGTTGAAAATCGGTTCCCAAACGAGTATATTTTCGGACATACAGGGTAACGTATAATCGCTTGGGAGGAGGATTGATGCAAATTACTTTTATTCTGAAAAACGGTGAAGAAAAAAGTGTGGATTTTTCGGAAAATGAGGCCGTGTTGGCGGTCGCCGAAGCAAACGGTATACGTCTGAACAGCGCCTGCGAGGGGTTCGGTGTTTGCGGAGGATGCCACGTCATGGTGGAAAATTTCGAAGACAAACTTCCGCAAATTTCGGAAAGAGAAGAGGACACTTTGGATAAAGTAAGCGGATTAAATCTGAAATCTCGACTGGCGTGTCAATTGGTTCTGGATAAATCACTGGACGGAATTCGAATAAAACTTATTTGAATACCGGATTTATCCACAATTATTTTCATAATCTTTCTGGATTTTCTTAGCCTTAAATCCTCTCCTATGAGTGTTTCTCGATAACATCTTCATGTCATTGCGAGCGGAGCAAAGCAATTTGGGGCTAAAAATTCAGGCAAATTTAAAATCCGGATTGCCACTAAATGAGACGGGTAGCAAGAAGTTTTATCTTACCACCCATCTTATTTGACTGAACATTTCCTCCTGTCATTGCGAGAAGCGCAGCGACGCGGCAATCCAGAGATTTTAAATTTGCTTAAATTTTAGTTCTGGATTGCCACGTCGTTTCACTCCTCGCAATGACGAGAATGATTCAAGGTTAAGAAAAACCATCAACATCTCATTGAAATTTCAAATAAAAAAAGATTAGACGGGTGGTAAGTAAAAAAATATTGTTTTATTTCACATTAATGTGATACCTTATCCAAGCTTTATTTTAGAAAATGTAAATTTTTACTTGCAATGGGGAAAAGAGAAATGAAAAAGAAAATTTGTTTTTTATTATGTGCTGTTTTTGGCGCAACAGAGGCAATGCAAATTCCGAAAGAATATCTGAAATTTGCTCAGGAAGTTAACGGAGCAACAGGAGCTCCTATTTTTAATCCTTTGGGAAGGAGATTTGAATTTGTTATTCCGATTAAGGTGATGCAAAAAGTTATATTCCCACTTTTTTCATCTTCTGCGGAAACACCGTTCCGTGAATGCGAGACATTAGTCAGGGAAATAGATCATGCTGTTGTTTTTTTTGATAAAAAAAGCGCTAAAGAATTTTCGGAAACTGCGCAAACGATTCACCGGTATGCCTCCCTGCTGGAGAAAGACTTGAATTTTAGCGTTTTTTCCACCCTTGACTCTAAGGTTGTGGCACTGGGGCGCCAGATATTAGAAATGACATATTCTCCGGAATTTGAAGGAGAAGGATTAGAGCGCATAATAAAGCGTGCGGAATCTTTGTCTGAAAAAGTTCGTCTTGTTTCCGGTATTTTGAGCGGAGATATTTTTTCCAAATTGATTGCTTTGACAGATTGTCGCGGAAATCGAAATTTATGTTTATATTTTTGTTTATCAGATGTTCCTATTTCTAAGTGGGCATCGTTATATATGCCGGCAAATGAGTCTATAAGACTGGTTCAAGATGTTCTTTCTGTTTTTGGTAAGGAAACATCGGAGGAACTTAAGATTGATATAGATTCTTTTTTAAAGAGAAAATCCATGCCGTCGAAGTATGAAATTTACCAGGCGCTTGAAGAAGAGGACACTTCCGTTGAGACACAAAGAGCTTGCAGTGCTCCAATAAAAGAATGGTTTGGCAGTTTTTCGGGGGAGAATCAATCCTTTAATTTTTCACAATTGATGATATTAAGAAGTTTTATAGAGCGTCTACATGCTCGAAGAATAAGCGAATCAGGTTGTGAATTGGAGAAGATTTTCAGTGTAAAAAGAATTGAAGACATTCTTCCTGAGGCGATAGATTTGTTACATATTTATTTCAATTTGAAAAATCCGAAAAGTTATACGTCTATGCAGAAGGACGTGTATAATAAATTCAAAGAATTTCAAAATGAAATAGAAAAGGAGAAATTTTTAATAAAATATTTGGGGTTATTCAGAGCCTTAAAAAAATTAATGTCTTTCTCTACTCTTAGTCAAGAAATTGGTTCTCGACTATTTATTCCTGATCGGACAAACTTGGACAAGGATGATGTGCTCAAGATTATGTTTGGGTTGGCAGTTACTTTAGAAGCCAACCACGAAGCTCACTGGCACTTTTCTCGAACGGGTGTTTTTTGGAGATTTTATTTTACTCCGGGTAGGAAGTTCATAAGAATTCCCGCTGATAATCATTCATTTGAGGAAGCGAATAAGAAAAGACAATTGTTAAAACACGTAACAATCGAAGGAAGTGAAGGGATCCAATCAATAGAATTGGCTGAAAGATTGAAATCATTGGAAAAATCAAAGGGAGGCGGAAAATTAAGATTAGACCTCCTGGCAAGCGGAAGAATCCGACTATTGGAACTCAAAATAAAAGAGAAGATCAGCCTTTTTAAATCCTTAATAAATGAGTGGGAGGTTCGTACCAGAGCTTGCGGCGAGTATAGCGGACAGTATAATCTTATTAACGGCGTGATCGAACCTTCAGTGCATATTATGAATGTAAAGGCTCAACTATTAAGAACTAGAATTCTCAATTCATAAAAGGTCGAAGTTGTCGCTCATTCAAGTACAAAGTGCAGCACCGAATTCCGGTGAGGAGGGGCACTTCAGACCTGAATGAGCGATTTAATCCGACGGGTGGTAAGTCGTAAAATATCAAAAAAAATAACCGCCCCTACACCCTACGTATGTGTTCCCCGGGCAACTCCGACAAAAAAACGGAGGGCATGTTTGCCTGCCACTGATTATACACTCTTCTATTTTTTGCGTAGGTAATATAGGCGTATTTTCTGGCGCGGGTGAGCCCCACGTAGGCGAGGCGTCGCTCTTCTTCCAGATTATTTTCCTGGATACTCAAACTGTGCGGGAAAATACCGTCCTCCCATCCGACCAAAAAAACCGCATCAAATTCCAGACCCTTCGCACTGTGCAGAGTCATTATGCTTACCACGTCTTCCTGGGAATTTTTCGGAGAATCAACCACCAAACTGATGTGATCGATAAAAGTCGGAAGATCCGGGAATTCCTCCAGAGCTATCAACAATTCCTTGATGTTTTCGATTCTGCCCTGGGCCTCGATCGTTTGCTCCGCGCTGAGGACGGCCAGATATCCGGTTTCTTCCAGAATAAATTTTGCAATTTCCGCCGGTTTCAGCGTTTTTTTCGATCGGAGAAACTCAATTAAATGTACAAAAGATCCGACGGATTTGCTCAGAGCGGGCTTCAGCAATTTTGATTCCGCCATTTCTTTTGCAGCAAAAAACAGCGATATATTTCTTTCGGCGGCAAGGGCGTGGAAACCGGCAACGGCGGCCGCGCCTATTCCTCTTCTTGGAGTATTGATAATTCTCTCAAATGCGAGGCTGTCGTTCGGTTGATAAATCAATCTCAGATAGGCGACGACGTCTTTAATTTCCTGTCGATCATAAAATTTCAAACCTCCGACGACTCTGTAGGGCAATCCGCAGGCTATGAATCTTTCTTCAAATTCTCGAGTTTGGAAGCCCGCGCGCACCAGCACCGCCATTTTTCCGAATTCCGTCTCATTTCTTCTCAGCTGTGCGATTGTTTCCGCAACAAATTTCGCTTCGTCGAATCCGTTATAGGTGCATTTCAGGGTGACTTTTTCCCCCTGATCCGACTCTGTCCAGATGGTTTTTCCGAGGCGCTGCTTATTTTTTGATATCAAAAATGACGCGGCCCCGAGAATATGTCCCTGGGAACGATAATTTCTCTCCAATCTCACAACTTTTGTATTTTGAAAATCTTTTTCAAAGCGAAGAATATTTCCGACCTCCGCTCCGCGCCAGCTGTATATGGCCTGATCGTCGTCTCCGACGCAGCAGATTCCCTCCCCCAGAGGGGACAGCAGCCGCAGCCACATGTACTGCGCCATGTTTGTATCTTGATACTCATCCACCAAAATATATTTGAACTTGCTACGATATTTTTGCAGCACTTCCGGATGCAACCGAAAAAGCTTGATTACATAGAGCAGCAAATCTCCGAAATCAACGGAATTATACGAAACGATTCTCTCCTGATAAATTTTATAGATCCGCCCTTCGACCGAAGTTGCGTCCATGCGGGAATCGTCGACGGTGATACATTTATCTTTCCAGCGGGAAATTTTCGAAACAACGCCGTTGGCGATCTTTTTGTCGAGGTTAACTTCCTTCAAAATCTGTCTGACGATTTTCCCCTGATCGTCGCCGTCGATGATGGTAAAATCGCGCCCGATGCCGATCAAATCCGAATGCTGTCGCAAAATTCTCGCGCAAATCGAGTGAAAAGTTCCCAGCCAAACGCCCTCGGATCCTCCGGTGAGTCGCTGCAAACGCTCCTTCATCTCGCGCGCGGCCCGATTGCTGAACGTAACCGCAAGAATCTGAGACGGATAAGAAAAACCGCTCTCTATTATATACGCAATTTTTGACGTAAGCACTTTTGTCTTGCCGGTTCCGGCTCCGGACAATACCAGCAGCGCCTTATCCAGAGTGACTACAGCGTCATATTGCTCCGGATTTAACGTTTCCAATATTTCATCGACTTTCCGATTATCTTCTCTCAGGGTATTTATCTTCATATGTGATTCCTGCTATCTTAAAAGAGTCAAAAATGATTATATCACATTTTCTCTTGAAAAATACATAGAAACGGTATAATAATTCACGGGTGTATTTAGAAAAAAGGATGGACAATGCTCGCAGTTATAAGAACCGGCGGTCAGCAGTATAAAGTGAAGGAAGGGGATTTTGTCTCTGTCGAGAAGCTTCCTCAAAATGTCGGGGAGTGCGTGGAGATTTCCGATGTGCTCATGATAGAGAACGAAGGAAAAATTAGAATCGGCAGTCCGATTGTCGCCGGAGCTTTGGTAAAAGCGAGTGTCGCCGATCAAAAAAGACGGAAAACAGTGTTGATTTTCAAAAAAAGACGTCGGAAAAACTATCGGCGGAAAAACGGACATCGTCAACCGGTGACAGTGTTAAAAATTGAAAATATTTCATACGGTAATCAGGAGTAAAAAATGGCAACAAAAAAAGCCGGCGGCAGTTCCAAAAACGGTCGCGATTCTGAAAGTAAACGCCTTGGTGTGAAGCGCTTTGGCGGACAAGCGGTGCTGGCGGGAAATATTATCGTCAGACAGCGCGGCACAAAAATAAAAGCCGGACAAAATGTCGGAGTCGGACGCGATCATACTCTGTTCGCAACGGCGAGCGGCGTGGTTCAGTTTTCTAAAAGTTCCTGCGGCAGAAGCATGGTTTCTGTGATTTCCGCCTGACGGAGAAAAGCAAAGTATGGAAACGCAGAGCAACTCTCTGCGCGGCTTTGTGGAGATTTTCGTCGAGCATCTCAGGAGCGAGCGGAATTCGTCGGAAAATACGATCGAATCCTATGTTTTTGATCTGTCCGATTTTACCGCTTTTGCCGATTTCGATACTTCCGTCAGCGAAAACGACATTATTCGATATCTGTCGTTTTTGAAAGAAAAACAGCTTTCCACGTCGACGATCAAACGAAAATTGTCGGCTCTGCGACAGTTTTTCAAGTTTCTGTGCAGTGAGGAACTTGTTGCCGTCGATCCGATGAGTTTCATCCATCAGCCAAAACACCGGCGCCCTCTTCCGAAAATTATAAGCGAAGAAACGGTGGTGAAACTGCGGAATGCCACTGATTCTCTGAAATATCACGAAAAAATACGCGCCGATCTCATGCTTTATCTGCTCTACGGGAGCGGACTGCGAGTGAGTGAACTCATAAGTCTCCGACGAAATTCCGTCAGCGATTCAAAATTCATCCGCATATTCGGAAAGGGAAGCAGAGAGCGCGCGGTTCCTCTGGCGGAAAAAGTGCTGTCTCTTGC
>JAISCG010000057.1 GCA_031265715.1 Holosporaceae bacterium
AAAGATGTTTCTCATAAAAAAATACGGGAAATCGAGAATAAATTGAATAATCGCCCGAGAAAAGTGTTAGGATACAAAACACCGTTTGAGATTTTCTTCGGCCATGACGCTTCTGCAACTGATGCTTGTCCCTCTTTGTTGCACTTCACACTTGAAGGGGCGAACCACGCATATTACCTCCATATTTTTAGCGTTTAATGTATAAGATACTGCTCGATATCCTCGGTATTTCCGCTTGTTGGAATAAAGTACTGCGGAAGACTTCCGATTGCATGCAAATTTCTTATAGCTCCGTTTAAACTCTCTTTGCTTAAAGTAATTGTTCTTTCAGACAATCCGACCTTGTTTATATGTCCCCCCAAATCAATTGCACTAAAATTCTGAGGATTATCTTCCCACAACCTTACCTCTTTTACAAAAGCTAAAATGCTGAGTGCCATTGCATCCCTTTGCTCAATCCGATTCGCATCAACATCCATACCGTGAACCGCAGCAAACGACGCGAAAACACAACATAAAACAAAACTGCGCATAACAGCCTCCATACAACCACAACTATGTCAACCATGCTAATCCGACAGTGCGGAAGAGTCAATCGTCTCTTTCCTCCTCAAACAAATCTTTTACCTTGCATTTTAGGGCTTTCGCTATCTTTTCAAGGGTGTTAAGGCTGCATTCGCCTATTTTTTTTGTACGACGAACCCTCAGGATTGTGTGATCTGAAATTCCAGACAATTCTACCAATTTACCGATGGTGATCTCTTTTTGCTCCATTATATACTTTACGTTGCTGGTTATCATTTCTTTTCCTCCACGATTTCAGAGAAAGATATACCCGCATATTTCTCTTTGTCTGTAGAGAAAAATCTCGTATATTTGACTGAAGAATAAGCATTTAATGTTGCTTAAGCAGAGAAGATACACCTGCAATATAGCTGATTTTTCAAAGCACTTTACAAATATATCTTTATATCTTTATACAAGATATTTCTCTATATTTTTTTGGTCGGCTGTTTTGTCCTTTTCTCCCGTCACTCCGATTAATCCGACGCAATTAGCGCAATCTTTGCAATTTTGGCAATTGATGCAATTTTCGCATTCCTCCGAATCAATACACCCGACACAGTTGTCGCACTCTCTGCAGCGCAGACAATCTTTGCAAAAACCGCAGTCAGTGCAAAATTTACAGCCCTCACATTTATAAATGTCTTCACAAGACTCACAATCTCTTGAATTTTCAGATCGAAAACATGATTTACAATTCTCGCACGCTTCATTACACACTTCAATTACCTCATTTCTCCAATTGGACAAACAATATGATCTTTTCCGCAGAGATGCAAGAGGTAATTTAAGAAAATTTTCCGATTATTCTTTGATCAGATTTCGCCGGTAAAATTTGAATCTGATAGCCGTTTTCATATTTTTTATTTGCTTCGCTTGCTACTGCGGGTTCGGTTGTTTAATTAAATAACGCCTTATTTTGTATGTTTTTAACCCGGTCATTTAGAAAAAACGAGCGCAGATTCTATCCGCGCTGCCGGTTTTGGTTGGGTATTTTACTTTCTGACAAGCAACAAAGCGTTATTTATCACCTTGGGCATATTCTCATTTAGCGGTACGCTGAAATCGATGCGGTCGGTCGCAACCTTTGTCATTTCTTTTATTCGATATCCGTTTTCCTGAAACAAAGCGAGTATGTCATACATGTTGCCGGCTTTGCTGCTAAAAACAAACTCCACAACCCCCTGAATTTTGAGCTCATCCGCTGTCGCCGCCACGGCGTCTTCCCGGATAAAATTATCAAATATCAGCGTATCTGAGGCGTAGGCTTGTGCTTTATGGTAGGCGCGGCAGACATTTTCGTAGCCTGCATTTTTTTTGTTCGCTTCGATGGTAGTTTTATTTTCGTATCTCTCAATATTTATCATTTTTTATCTCCTATGTGACAACTTTTATGTTTGTAATATAGCTCTAATCTTCACCTGCGTCAAGCATAAAATTGATATTTTTTGCTCCATATTGAGCGTTTTTGCAGTTTTGTTTCAGGTAATAGCTTTTGTTTTTCTGTTTGCCAATTAGAAAAATAGCATAGAAGAAATTGAGGCTACAGTAGCGTTTGTCGATTCCACCCGCCTACCGTCTCCACTCTCCGAACCGGTTTTGTTGGTTTTACAATCGGTTATACGGATGTAGTCAATAATCTTGGAAAAATAACCTCAGCTCGTTTAGAGCAGATCCGCCCCTCTACAATATGGTACCATACATGCTGTGTGTTTCGGTTAAAACTGGACAATATCTTCATATTTGAGTGGATACTTGTAAATTTCTCAAAAAAACACAACTAGGGATTGAGATGCATTGCTTGTTCATTATACAATGGGGGGTATTTGTGTACTATCAGAAGGTAGTGAAGAGGTGTGGTATGGTTCAAAGTATTAGAGCAGCGAGGGTGGATAGTTTGAAGTTAGGAAGGTTGCTTTTTTGTGTTTTAGTAATGCTTTTTTGTGAAAAGAAAATATGCTGTTTGGATGTAAATCTCTTGATTGCGACACGGAACAGCAAAGTTTCTGCTTACAGTGAGATAAACAAAGGAGAGATTTGCTTGGTGTTTGCACAATTGGCTTGTTGTATCCCCGGCAATGAATATGAAGAGATAAATAGAGTTCTTGCAGCGGCATTTCCTAACAATCCTTTGAAGGGAGAAATACTGCAAATATTCCAGGAGCAGCATTCTTCCGCAGTGGATATCGATCCAGCAAAACCAAGCATTGTTCTGTTTAATGAGATGTTTTTTGGGAGAGATAAAGCTCTGACAAGGGCATCTGTAGATAGTGTAGTGGATTGTTATAGGAGTTTTTTACCTTTTTTTAGAGGAGTGTATTTATACATAGATTTTCTTTACAGTGATGTCATGAAAGATTGTTACAGATCTCAGGTTGAAGCGAGTATGAGGAGATATCAGCAAATAGATGTAGAGGAAAGAAACAATGATTTGTTTAGAGGGTTTTCTTCGATTTGGTTTGGGGGAACGTATGGTCCTCCCAACTACAACCCTGATGGGATGAACAGTTGGTATTTGACTCAAGTTCTTAATGGAGTGGATTTCCCTCTTTTTAGAAGAATGTTGTTGTTTAATCAAATTAAAGTGTTTCTTGATGGAAACGAGGTAGGTTATTTCAACAAATCTTCCTTCTGTGGAGAATCATTAAAGAGTTTTATAGATAGGACTTCTGTTAGAGAAAATGTTCCTTTTTATGTGATAGGTGATTTTGAAATGCATTGGACTGGAAGTTATAATACATTGTTAGATAATGTTACGAATCTGATATGTTATGACACGGATGCAATATCGAATTTGTCTACGCAGCAGCAGCCATGCAAAAAAGATCTTTGCTTATTTATATCTAACACGTACGATACTCTGCCAGAGTCTATTAATGATAGAAAAATGCGGCATGGTGTTTTTGACAAGGTATATGCCTGTGCGGATCCTAAAGGGAGGGTAATCGGTGTAGTAGATGGTTCAGTGAAAGGTTTCATGACGGGAGTATTTACAACGACTGATGGGTCGTTGTTTCCTTTGACTGGTATTTCGCAAGCGTCAGCGTTTGTTTATCAATTTCCCAGGAGGGAGGTTATGAATGAGTATAAAATAAGTGTATTTAAGTTAGGAAAATAAGGTGTTTTTTGAGGGAGAGTAAAATGTTTAGGTTTTTTTATGTTTTTGGGATGTTTTTTTTTATGGCAAGTGCCTTTTTCGCTGAATGCATGTACGGTGCTTGCGTTAATATGATGAATTCGACAAGTGAGATAGTAAGGTTATCTTATGTAAGAGTAGAAGGCGGTATTGGTTCCATAGTAAAAGAGGAATCGACAAGAGAATGGAATAAAAAAGTTTTAGAAATTCAAGGAAGAGGAGCATTGCTTTTAGTAGAAGATTTTCCTGAGTTTGATCAATTTGCCGGAACTGCGGAAGGAAAGGAGTTAGTAAACATCCGAGTGGAATACGTAGATGTAGTGATTAGTGTTATGGCTTTGGTTTGTTCAATGTATTGTCCGAACCCATTTTTTACGTTTAGGAATATTGAAAATAAGTATGGTATGTCTTTAGTTGAAGAACAGCCGCGCGGAGGAGGGGTAACAATTTTTAATATCAGGCATTTTAGCAATAGATTCTTTTAGTAGTGACAAGAAAAGAGGCTTGAGGTTTTCTTTTTGTATAGCGGTGTTTTGAAGGGTGGTTGTCGCAATTGCAGTTAGGTTATTTGTCGCTTTCAGTCGAGAGGTTTTTTTGTCCCGAATTCCTTTTGGTGTTACCACGGTATAAAAGCGTTAAAAGCACAAGTGTTGTTCGACCAAAAATACCGTAAATGTAAGAGTGTTGTGCTGTGGTTTTGCCGAAGGTCGGGTGTTGTTCACCACAGTAGCGTCTGCCAGTTTTGAGACTTTTACGAACTTTGATATTGGTTTCGATTCCACCCGCCTACCGTCTCCATTCTCTGAACCGGTTTTGTCTACAGTGTAATTGATTCGATTTTATGTAGCATTTTCAATAAATTACAACGCGTGTCACCACATTCTCCAAACACACGATTTTGGAGAATGGAGAACGATTTTTAGAAAAACAGGGATAAAAATGAGTTGAATGCGTTCAAGATGATATAATTTTCAGATAAAATTATACAATACTTATCTCAACAAAACCTAAACATATATCCTGCGAAACGCTGGCGGAGAGAGGGAGATTCGAACTCCCGGTACGGTTGCCCGTACAACGGTTTTCGAGACCGCCACGATCGACCACTCTGTCATCTCTCCAGTTGTTTGCTGATTTTGGTAGAGGGAGAGGGAATTGAACCCCCGACACAATTCCATCTCCGCTCCGAAGCATGCCGATCCGTTACTCGAGTAATTCCAAACAGCACCAATCCTAATTTTCCTCATACTTGTTTTTTCTAATCCTCTTCGTCTTCACTCGATGATATGCCAACGTCTTCACGGAGCCCGACAATTTCCATGAGATCGAATTCCTTTTCTTTTAACTGCCAATCCGATCTTTCACTGATGCCGTGACAAATACGTTCACATATCTGAGATAACATCTCACTGTGAGGCTTCGTGTTCCGATCGCTGTCTACCATGGCACAAAAAAACATTTCGTAACTGAACTGCGGATATTTCGTGCAATAACCTCTGACTTTTTCTTCTCCGCCTGCAAGATCTGTGATTTTTTTTTCAAATGGTTTGCCGGATCTCTTACTGTTAATAAAAGGAATCGCCAGAATCAACAAATCACGAAACCTTACTGCGTTATCCTGCGACATGGCATTGTTATTTTGTTCCCAATGTTTCCAAAGTCCTACGAAATCATGTGCGTGAAAAAATTGGAAAGCCTCCCGGGCAGGCGAATCATCACCGATTTCTTCCAGAAGTTCCGCTTTGAACGGTTCTGTGGAGAATTCATCCCAATCTCCGTCTGTTCTTTCGGCTGAAATCGAAGCTGTAAACTCCTCACTCCATTTACTAACATAATCATCAAGTTTCTCACGAGAGGTTTTTTCCATAGCAAATAAAGAGGAACCGAACAGAACGGCAGTGGCAGTTATTACAAGCTTTTTCATCAAAATACTCCTAAAAATATTTAATATTTATATTATATACTCTTTCCATCCGTCCATGAATTTTTGTGACGCAAAAATGCAATTGATATATTTTTGTATTTTTTTTGCATTTGGTTTGCCGATTCCTCTATGGCCATTGTGACTGTATCTTGGTTGAAACGGCTCATTTTTTAGGATGGATTGACAGAGATCAAAGCAATGGTCACAGACCGGATCATGGTCAAAACACGTAATGGTGCGCAATTCTTCATGTAGTTACCTGGGAGGGTAAGACACCCTCGCCTTTAGGCGAAGACTTTAGTATTATTCTTTTTTGGAAGCTATAAAATTTGTGACGGTTAGATCATAAGGCAGAAAAATAAGA
>JAISCG010000157.1 GCA_031265715.1 Holosporaceae bacterium
CATTGCGAGCAAAGCGAAGCAATCCAGGACTCAAATTTAAGCAAATTTAAAATCTCTGGATTGCCACGCCGCTCCGCGTCTCGCAATGACAAGGTGCAACATTCAATCAAATGAGACGGATGGTAAGACTCAACCATCTTATCACCTGCCTAATTGAATCAGGCGGGTGGTAAAAAAATGTGATTGTATCTTTACTTTTTTTAATAATTGAATATAATCCAAGCTATACTAAATTTGTATGAAGGGATATTTATATGAGAAAGAATTTTATTTTTGCGATTTGTGCGCTTATACCGCTGGGAATAATGCAAGATACGTTGTCGATGCATGCCGTCTATGTCCCCCCCAATATTAGACTAAGGCAGGGAGAAGATGTCGGAGAAGGAGTCAGAGCAGCTCTGGATAGCCCTATACACCCGCAGCGAAGAGATGCCGAAGGAAGAGCCGGAGCAGCACCGCCATATAGGCCTCCGATGCTACGGCAAGGAGGCACCGAAGGAAGAGCCGGAGCAGCACCGCATCCATATAGGCCTCCGATGCTGCGGCAAGGAGGCACCGAAGGAAGGGTCGGAGCAGCACTGCCATATAGGCCTCCGATGCTACGGCAAGGAGGCACCGAAGAAAGAGCCGAAGCAACAGCGCCACTAGGGCAGGGAGAAGATGAAGGATTCAATCAGCTGAGTAATATGATATGGGGTTATGCTCCGATGGATTGGCGTATGGTTCATTTCATTGTTGATCCATTAATAAGTCATGAATCGCCAGACGTTCGACTTCGCCTGGCTGCCATTTGCCTGGAATTATTACCACACGCTGACCCAAGATCGGAATATCGGGGATTTTTAATCGGTGTTTTGCAAGGAACGCTTGGATTATTTGAATCTTCACGGGATTTAGTAACGCAATTTGATTTTTTGATGGGTGTTCTTGATTGTCAGATGGGTATGCAGGTTATTCCGGTACCGGAATATAGGGTGTACGCGACACCTGATTTTACCGGAGATTTTCTGGAACATGTTTTGATCAATAAGTTGCTTGACAGTTATCCGGAAATCGGAAAAGCAATGAGTTTCACGAGCAGGCTATGGATATGCTTGAACAAGTTCGGAGTATTTAAGTCAGATTATGAAAGATTTAATGGTCTTTATTGTAAATCAGTCGATGTTCTCCTTGATATCTTTCAAAGGCTCCGGAAAGATGCAAACGCTCTAGGGGCTCTCATCAACTGTGCAAAAGTTCACGGGCATGGCCATAAAGAAAAACAAATTGCCTGCATGGAAGTAGCATTGCGTGCTTTGGGCGGAAGAGACTTTAGCGTACTTTCATTTTTGTCTGTAGCACAGAGAGGTAAAATGGGGCTTGATGCTCTCTTTACCTGTGCCCGAATTCCGGGCGATCCGGAAAGGCAATTTGCCTGCGCAGAAGCGGCGATTCGTTTTTTGGGCGGAATAGGCATAGATATCGACAATGTTTTTACTCCTGACATACTCCTGCATTTAGCACGAAGTAGAAAAGAAGGGCTTGACGCTATCCTTACCTATGCCCGAATTCCGTGCGAGGAGATAAAACGATTTGCCTGCGTAGAAGCGGCGATTCGTTTTTTGGGCGGAATAGGCATGGGTGTCGACAACGTTTTTACTCCTGACATACTCCTGCGTGTAGCAGGAAGTAGAAAAGAAGGGCTTGACGCTATCCTTACCTGTGCCCGAATTCCGAGCGATCCGGAAAGGCAATTTGCCTACGCAGAAGCGGCGATTCGTTTTTTGGGCGGAATAGGCATAGATATCGACAATGTTTTTACTCCTGACATACTCCTGCATGTAGCAGGAAGTGGAAAAGAAGGGCTTGACGCTATCCTTACCTATGCCCGAATTCCGGGTAATCATCTGGAAAGGCAACTTGCCTGCGCAGAAGCGGCGATTCGTTTTTTTGGTGGAATAGGCATAGATGTCGGCAACGTTTTTACTCCTGACATACTCCTGCATGTAGCAGGAAGTAGAAAAAAAGGGCTTGACGCTATCCTTACCTGTGCCCGAATTCCGAGCGATCTGGAAAGGCAACTTGTCTGCGCAGAAGCCTGCGCCATAGCGCGATATGGGGAGGGTTTCCATTGGGGACAGATAGCAGATGATGAGATTTTGAGGGGAATTTTTCTGAATATTATCGGATTACATTTTTTTAATTCGATATTTGAAGGAAAGAGATTTCAAAATGGAGAACTCATTAGTGATTTTTATTATCCTCTCAGGGGAATAGAACCTCCGAAGGCCTCAGAGGATCCGGAAACCCCGGAGGCTTCTAAATAACCGTATCCCCGGACGTTCATCAATTTTTCGATTACATCGGTGAAGAATTTTCGTGATTCTTCATCCGATGTTTCGAAAATGCTCAACTCGGCCTCAGTTTTTGAAAAAATATGAATATCCGCATAGCCGATAATTTCCACACCGCGGTACAGCACAAAATGCTCATGATCGTCGGAATTTTTCACAATCGGATCCGCGTATTTTTTTCGAAATTTTTCGGCAGCGTCCCACTCGTTATCGGTGGCGCATTTCAGAACTCGCAATCTGTCGAAGCCGGTGGCTCTTATGATGTCGTCGATGAATTTTCTTTTTCTGACGGTGTAAATCGGGAAAAGTGATCCGTCGGCTTTTTGGTGCGCAGATTCATCTTCCAAAATTTTTATCTTAACGGCGGCATATTCGTCGCGCACAGCGGGATTAGCCCGCAAATAATCGCGGAATTTAAGATTCAGTTCGATTTCTGGATGATTTTCATCAAAAAACAGATGCAAATTTACGTCCGTGGCGCCTCTTTTGGTGAATCCGCATTTCAGCGGAATATTCCACTCTCCTCGGTGGGAATATCCGGCTTTTTCCAGATCGAATATCGCTTTTTCCCGATTTTCGGCCACGGCAACGATGTCGATTTTCGGTTTCGCGGCGAGTCCCGGAACAGCCGTCGATCCGACGTGATGAATCGCAACGCAATTATCTCCGAGTGCCGCTGAAATTATCTCTTTTTCCGCGTCAAACATTTCGGGCCAACGGGAGTCGTAGCCAACAACTTCTATAAGTTTCATTTTTTCCTCTTACCACCCGTCGGAATCGTTTACCACCCGCCTCATTTAATTAGGCGCATCCTCTCGTGTCATTGCGAGGAACGAAGTGACGCGGCAATCCAGAACTCAAATTTAAGTAAATTTTTAAAATCTGGATTGCCGCGTCACTTCGTTCCTCGCAATGACAAGAAAATGTTATCACAGGTGCTATTCCTGAAATTCCAAGATAGGAAAAGATCCGACGGGTAGTAAGTTTTTTCCTATTCCGTGCTGAAAACATAAAAACTATTTTTTCACACTTTACTGGAATATTGCGAATATCTATACACCTATATCTGTCGCTTCATAACCGAAATTTGTTCGGTGAATCGTCAATCTGATTCTTCGTCCCGACTCGATGGTTGTCATCTTGTACTTTTTGAGGAGACTGGAGTGTATAAAAACATCCTCTCCGGAATCCAGTTGTGCAAATCCAAATCCTTTGGACGGATTAAACCATTTTACTTCCCCTTCGGTGTGTATCAGATTTCCGTCATCGATTTCGTATTTGTTGGATTGCAGCAACTCGATAACATCTTTGACCTGATATCCTTTTTCCGACTCAATGATATCACATAAAATTATGTCATCATTGTTCAGACGACCGCGTCCGAATCTGTCAACAGCGAAAAAATGTAAAAATACATCTCCCTGTATTCCGTCTACCTCCACGAAACCGTATCCTTTAAACTGATTGAACCACTTTATGCGACCCTTTCTTCTAACAACGTCATTTCTTTCTTCACTCATTTGCCTACTCACTACATTCAATATTATCCAATATAATGCAAAAAAATATACAAAAAGTTAAAATTGAATTTTTTATTTTTTGTCGAAAAAATAATCGGCGCTTACGGATTTTGCTTCGTATACCGAAAACAGCGAGTATTCGTCTTTATAGATAAAGGTAAAACCTTCGGGTATGAAATCTTGTATATCTTTGTCACTGTATTCTTCGGTAAATAATACAAAGGCTGGTTCTTTCAGTCTTGCGGCCAATCTTTCCTTGGATTTCGGAAATTCGTAATACTGTTCGTCAGAAAGGAGGTGCAGTATGGGGGCAGGTTCGCAGTCACACCATTTGCTGAAAATAAAAACCCGGGCGTCCGATTTTGAGGTAAAAGATTCGGCTCTTTTACTTTGTCCGGTGAAAAGAAAATCAATTTTTGCGGACGAATCCCAAAACCCCGAAGTAAGAAATATTGTCGAGGCGGCGGCAACACAGCGGATTCCTCTTTTTTTTATTTGCAAAATTACGTAGGGGAAAATGAGCGTAAACAGCGGAAAGCACGCCATCGTATACCGCAATAGTTTGAAAGGAGCCAGAAAAATACAGGTGAAACTCCAGAGAAAACAACTTAGAAAAATCAACAGAATTTTCTCATCAAAAATTGTTTTTATCCGCCGAACAAGAACAACTGTCACGACAACGAGCAAAATTCCGAAAATACACACATTGAACAGATGATCGTGTATTATATTAAAGTATGCAACACAGGAGTTGCAAAAATTCTCACTGATCGCAGAAAAAGAGAATTTTTTGTAGGCTTCTCCGGCTCGTCCGCAGCTGAAGCCGTAGAAAAAGCCGCAAAACAGCAGTCTCGCGAATAAAATTGACAGCAACAGCGAAATTCCGATGAATTTTTCATTTTGTTTTTGCTTCGCGGTTCTGCAGTAAATCGCCAATATCAAGATCAACATCAGCACATATATGGCCGCAAAATACCCGGAGAGCAGAGTTAATCCCGTTACCGGGACAAATTTGCAGAAATTTTTCAAAGTCATGAGCTCTTTCTGATTTTTTATCAAATCGAGGAGTTTCACAAACATATACGTGAATAAGATAAGCAAAGTTTCCTGCAATTGGTAAGGGCGCAGGAATAGGGTGTTTGAAATTGCTCCGGTATTTCCGAATGCAATCAGCAGAG
>JAISCG010000064.1 GCA_031265715.1 Holosporaceae bacterium
GATCCGAAAAATAAATCGAATTTCCTGTTTTTGGCCGTGCATTGGGCGCAAATGCTGCTTTTTGAGACCTGGACGAATCATCCGAACGCCGCCGCCGTCACAAATCAAAAATTTTTGCACCTGGCCCGCAGCGACAAGAAAAAAGCGATAATCTTCGTCGTCAACGGCCCGGATCGCTTCGAACCGAACGAACTCACCTACCTCGGATTCAATAACGATGCCTCGGAAATCCCGATGTTCGAGGCGGATACGATAAATTTCAGCTACAACTACGGCACCTCTCCTATTAAAAGCACCAAGGGTGCCCTCGTCTACACGGGCGCCGGAACCTATAATACAACTCAGGGCAGCTATGTGGTCACGTCGGGAACCGGCAAACTGACCTTTCCCGAAAAAGGGATTTTGAAGATCGTCGTGACCGCGACTCAGTCTCCGAGCAGCTGCAGTTTCACAAATATAAATAATGTCAATCGACGCATTGAATTCGACAGAGCGAACGTCGCATCTTCACTGACACAAAATACAACCTACAGCATCGCCGGAACAAAAACCTTCTACCTGACCCCGGATCAAATATCCGACACCACGGACTCCGACGGAAATTACTACATCAACTTCAGCCTCGTCAACGTCCGCCTCGTCTCCGCCGAAATCACCAACAGACCAATCGAAACGATCACTCCCACCTGCAGCGTCACCGGAACCACCAACGCTCTCGAAAAAAACGGACAAACCGCCGGCGTCATCGTTAACGTCAAAGCTCCGCTGAAAATCAAGGTCAAAACCAAAAATCTGGCGAAGGTCACTTTTTACAACGATAATCAGGTGTCAGATTGCAAAATCGGGAGCACGGCGGTCACCCTGGGAAGCGAATATGCACCGGCCAGCGCCACCACTTTTACCTTCAGCGGGCCGACCAAAGAGATGTGGAATTGGGAACATAATACCGTGGCTATTTCGGGTACCACCGGCGGAGTAAATTTCGGACACAACCTCTCGCTTTACAAGGTGAAATACCGCATCAGCGGTGCGACAATTTCCTCCGCCACGCTCTCGAATCAGATCCTGCGCTGCTACGCCCACTACGGCTACGGATCCTCGGGAGTCAAGGCAATCATTCTCAACGACGGTCACGCCGGAGCTTTGATAGATAGTCCCGAGAAATATCTGGACCCCTGCATCTCAACCAACGCGAGTAACAGCAGCACCGGCTGGATCTGGGGAGGTACGGGATCCGTGCAGCTCGCGCTGATCAAAGCCTATGATTTTTATCCGACCTGCTACGGACTGACCAAAAATGCCAAATTTTTGATGGCCGGAGCCGGAGATGTGAGTTGCTACAGCTCCGCCGATCCGGTAAATCCCTACATTTCCATGGAACCCTCGAGCGGAACCTGGCCGCAGATAAAACTGATTATTGCGAATAATCACTATAATGTCGCAGATTTGAAGGACCACACCCCGAAAAATACCGACAGAATCACTATTTTTACTGGGAGATTTGAGGTGGAGGATGCTTACTGGAGTGAAGAGGCTGATGCAGACAGTGTTGACTTTGGGTACTGTGCAGGCACTCATAATGCCAGCGGCGGTTGTAAAAATTGCAAAGCCGGGTGTAATTCCGGTTACAGTATCGTGAGTACTTCCTGCGATTGGCTAAATTGGCTCAATACCGATTGCGGATGCAAGGTTAGATGCAAAAAACTGCCTAATCTTGTAACTCGCTACGATCTGAACAGTTTTTTCTTTGTGAATATGGAGACAAAATCCTACAGTACGAGCACCGACAAAAATGATGTTATTAAAAACAAACACATAGCAACGCTACAAAAAGACAACTTCAACTGGATTTGCTTCTGCGGTGACGGAAAATTGGACGTCACAGTTACTCCGACCCCCGGAACCATCGGCTATAAAAATGCGTCAAATGCCGACCAATCATCCTCGGTGGCGAGCTTTACCGATGTGGATTATGACATATCACCGGAAACGCATCTTTATGTGCTTCAATCCGACGGGACATACAAAATCGCCCTAACATTGACTAATGTTCAAATTTCCAATGCGCGAATGAATAATACTTCTTCGGTTACGCGCTACGCCCATCCGAATTTGACCGCGGATGGGATAAAAAACGTGCGAATCGTGGATTTCGGGTACAGCGACAGCAGCAAACCGCGAAAATACGGAAATGTCGTTTTTGGCAGTGACGTCAACGGAAATCTCGGCGGAAAGGCCTATGAAAACCTCGAGCATCTGAAATATTGGACAACCTCGGGGAATAATAACCATCTTTACCGCACCGACGAAATTGCCGGAGATTATTTCGTGCAACTGCTGGATTTCAACGGAAATATTCCCGCTGTTCAGTGGTTCTTTTCCGAAAACGGAGCATATGGGCCATATACCAATAATTACTCATTTTCAGGGCTGCATCGGGTGTTTTTTCCCCAGGGAGAGCAGGAGTATCACGCGACCTACGGAGCCCGGGTCAATCTGATCTCAACCGGCGTCGATCAAAAAATGGCGTTTGTTTTCGGAGGATTTACCTGTCCGATTAACAACGTGCTGATGCTCAACGGATACCAGACCGGAGCCGGAACCGGTCAGATTGCTCCGCCGACAACGACAAATTCTCCGGATGCCGCCGTCGCTATAGTCACCGCCGACGCTTGCACAAAACTGGCAGCTGCGGTCGGATCGAATACCATGGTCTACGTGATCAAATATAAAACCACCGATACCTCCTTGAACTCCTGCGTCGCAACGGGAAAAATAAAGACATACTCCGTTTCCTCCGAGACAGATCTGAATGAAACATTGCATGAAATCGCCGCGGATATAAAATCCTTTGCCGGCTATTCCGCTCCGCAGACAGAGGAGATTGATCCGTAGTGTTTTGCTGAAACTTTAGGAAAGAAGAGGATCCGAGGGGTAGTAAGGCGATGACGCTCGGCGGATGAAATGGCCAAAAAACAAACAATTACAGTCAAAATCTACCAAAATGCGAAATAAATGTTACTACTCAGCTATGCCAATAAATGAAAGGAATTTGGAAAGAGCGCAGCGATAGAATCGAGCACACACTTCAGCGTTCGTTTTGCGGCCAATATATAGCTTTTCAAACGAACAAAGGTTGATGCCCCAGCATAACTTCGGAAACACCCTGATACTTTTTGTTTTTAACGATCGCAGATCCCGTTCTGCAGAAATGGACGATTGATTTATTATTAATTTTTATGTAATTTATCAAAGTATTTGTTTTTGGAGGATACATGAAAAAAGTGTTTTTAGGGGTGATGTTGCTTGGAATTCAGCAAACATCCGCTCGAAGTTACACGGAGTACAGCTATTTCAGCGGTACGTATTTCGGCACCGGCGTTAGCGGAACTTTTTCCGAAAGTAAAGCCGAAAAAAAGAAGGATGGCGGAGTGGAAGAAATATCTCGGGACAGAAATCAGCTTTTTCTCAGTTTACTTCTTGGAGGCAGCAAGGAATCAAACGGTTCGCCTCTCTGCTTCGGAGGGGAAATCGGCGCTGATTTCTCGACATCCAAGAAAGCCGAAGTGACTTTCGAAAATGAAAAAGCAAAACTCACCTATGGCGCAATAAATGCGTCCGTCGGTTTTTTTGTGGGATACGTTTCATTTTGTCACAGAACCTTGCTTTTTCTGAAAGGCGGAGTGATACACGGAAAAACAAGTTTAAAAAATTCCCTGGAAAATTTGACGGTTTCACAATTGGCTCCGTTTGTCGGCGTCGGGATTCAAAAAGCAGTGTGCCCCACATGGCATGTTCGATTTTCCGTTGATTTAAAAATGAAGACGTCAAAAAGCAATGATCATTACCATCTTGAAAGCGGAAAATCATTGACAGTGAGGTTTATGTTGATCCGAAATATAAAATATTAATACAATTGGTTCTGAAACTATGCAAAAAAGACACGATTCTTCCGAAAAATCTTCTTCCTGCCGACGTGTTTTTTGCTTTTGCGGTTTGCCTGTGTTAAACGAGTAGCAGTTTTATTTGAGGGGGTTTTTTATGTTAAAAAAAGTGTTTTATTCCGCGGCGTGCTCACTGACGTTGTTATGTTTCGCGGAAGATACGGAAAATGCCGGTACGTCAGATGTTTTGGCGCAAATAGAAAATGGAGGTGAAAAAGAAAAAGACAACGAAACTCATATCAACATCAAAGCGGTTCACGAAAGATGTAATGAGAAGTTTTGGGGAAAAGACAATACATCCGCCGTGGCATTAAATCCCGTTTTGCGGCTGGGAAAAAATCTGATTTTGGAGGGAGACTGCCACTACGGTCGCCAATTCAAATTCTCCGGTTATTTGAAGGGGCCGAGAAGCTGGTCGGAAATTACCGGAAATAAATCCGCTTTTTATGATGAGTTTACAACTCTGGCCGGCCCTTTGAATGCCTCATCCAAGGAAGGTACTCAAAAAGGACGTTTTTTCAGGAACTATACGCGTCTCGTTTACAGAAATACCGATAACGATTTTCGCATAGTCGCCGGAGATACCACGACCCACAACACCGTCGGTTTCCAGAAAGCTCTGTCCGGACTCGGAATCAGCATTTTCAGGCAGGGGGGAGATTTCAGCACAATTAATGTCGGTTCTCCGATAGTGATCACAAAACTCAGTAAGGTGGAATGTCGTCTGAACAACGAAATCATTTCGATTCAGCTGTTGAGACCCGGTGTTTACTCGCTCAATGATCTGCCGGAAGAGGCAAAACTACCCGGAGTTCTCGTAAAAATAACCGATCAATTGAGCCGGTCGGAGGTTCTTACGACGGATTATTTCGCCTGCTACGGAAAACCTGAAACCGGGAAAAACGATTGGGATTTAAGTGTTATTTGGCCGGGAAGATGGGACTTGGACGATCCTTACAAAACAAAGTACAGAAATAAGCCTCGTTGCAGCACTAACTACAGATACGGATATTCGGATCTTCTTACAGTCGGGGTCGGCGGACAAATTTATGAAAACTCCCACAGCCTTGACGCAACCGTTATAATCAGCGGGAATTTCGGTGTGGTTTCCCCAAACATCGGCTACAGCCGGGTACACGGAAACGGGAAATCGAAGCAAGCCGTCGGGGTCGGCGTATTCTACGCCATACCCAAGAACAAAACCGGACTTCACCTGGAGACGTCGTTTTCTTACAAAGGAAAGGGGTACGGAGATCTCGGGATCGGAGCGGATGTGGAAAAAGATTACAACGATCTCATCGAAAAGTGTTTTAACACCGATGCACTTCGCAGAAAATACAAAAATTCCGGCCCGGGTTCCAATTACAAGCAGGTTGTTGTCAGAGCGTACTCGGATCCGATTTTCGGAGTCGTGCCCGCCTTTACGTTTAACGGCGAGTGGGAAGACAGGATAGAGAATGAGTACAGCGGAAACAGATTGCGCGAGTACACATTGAGCTTCAACACAAAAATCGGATGTTTTTCCTGGGTGCTGGCCGGAGGTCTGACCTACGACGATCCTTCCAAAGGACGCAATCAGAGATCCCCGGACAGAAGATTCACCCTGGCTTGTACGGTTAACGTGAATTCCGAGATTGAAATTCAAGGAAATTACGTGTACTACAACGACGATAAGAGAAAAGGCTACAGCTGCGTTACCTACACTCCGGAAGCGATCAAAGGGCTTGAATTGTGTCAGGAATTTACCACAAGACCGGGAGTTCGCGACCAATCCTTTTCCGCCAAGTACGATCACAGGTTCTTTGCCATTAAGGTTGAGGAAAATATGACCAATACCTACGAGGACAAAGAAGCCAAGACAAGGGACAGTCACGATAATGAGCAAAGAATAACCTTCAGCACCGGCATATCGGCGAAGGGACTTTGCAGACATAAAAACAACGGTATCAATATATTGAGAGATTAATCGAACGGTGCTTTGAATAAAAATTCTCGCCTTTTGCCGGGCGAGAATTCCTTTTGTCGGGTAAAAATTCCTTTAATCAAATTTTTTTTTGAAAAATGCATGATTTTATCGATTTTCGGTCATAAAATTAATGGTATGTTAACCTGTTTCGTGTTAGAGTCAGATTCTATTTTAGATTTTGGAGAAAATACATTGTCTACAAATCTCAGAAATCTTGCAATTATCGCGCACGTGGACCACGGAAAGACGACCCTCGTAGATGCGATGTTCAAGCAAAGCGGATTGTTTAGGGATAACCAGCAGATGGAAGTCTGCGCAATGGACTATAACGATTTGGAGAGAGAGCGCGGTATCACGATTCTGGCGAAATGTACCGGTTTTGTGTGGAATGACGTAAAACTGAACATAGTCGACACGCCGGGTCACGCCGATTTCGGAGGAGAAGTCGAGCGCATCCTGAGCATGGTGGAGGGGGTGCTTCTGTTGGTTGACGCGTCGGAAGGACCGATGCCTCAGACGAAGTTTGTGCTGACCAAAGCCCTGGCGCTGGGACTGTGTCCGATTGTCGTAATAAACAAAATCGATAAGCAGGACGCTCGGATAGACGAGGTCACGAATGAAATTTTCGATCTGTTTGTCGCCCTGGGAGCTTCTGAAAAACAGCTGGATTTTCCGATAATTTATGCATCGGGAAGAAACGGCTGGGCCGTCAAAAATCTTGATGACGAGCGCAAAGATCTAAATCCCCTGCTGGAAACGATTTTATCCCACATAAGTCCTCCGGAAATCGACAACGACGCTCCGTTTCAGATGTTGGTGACCATGCTGGACTATGATCAGTACCTGGGGCGAGTTCTGACCGGGAAAATTCTCAGAGGCTGCGCGGCCGTCAACAATCCGGTGCACGCCGTCCGCGAAGGCGGCAAAATCGTTGAAAGAGCTCGTCTTACAAAATTGCTGTCGTTTGAGGGACTGAAACGCATTCCGATCGAGCGCGTCGAATGCGGAGACATTGTGGCCATCGCCGGGCTCCAGGTGGCGACCGTCGCCGACACAATTGCGTCAACGGAAATTCTCACACCCATAAAAGCGTTGCCGATAGATCCGCCGACCCTGTCCATGGTTTTTTCCATAAACGATTCGCCGCTGGCGGGACAGGAGGGGAAAAAACTTACGTCGCGCATGATTTGGGATCGTCTGCAAAAAGAGGCCGAGGGAAACATCTCGATCACCGTAAAAAGATCCGCCGAGCAGGATTCGTTTGAAGTGGCCGGGCGCGGAGAATTGCAGCTGGGAATTCTGATAGAAACCATGCGAAGGGAAGGTTTCGAACTTTCCATCAGTCGTCCGCGCGTTTTATACAAAACAGATGAAGCAACCGGGCAGAAAACCGAACCGATGGAGGAGCTTTACATCGATTTAGATGATGAATTTACCGGAATTATCGTGGAAAAAATTACCCTGAGAAAAGGGGCATTATCGGATATGCATCCCTGCGGAGTCGGAAAAACCCGGTTGAAATTTTCAATTCCTACCCGGGGATTAATTGGGTATCACAGCGAATTTCTCACGGACACCCGGGGCACCGGCATAATGAACAGATTATTCAGCGGGTACGAGCCCTACAAAGGACCGATCGAGGAAAGAACAAAGGGAGTGCTGGTTTCGAATTCTCTGGGCAATGCGATCCCCTATGCGCTGTTTTTTCTGGAAGAACGGGGAACTCTGTTCGTGAATCCGGGAGATCCGGTCTATGAAGGACTGATCATCGGAGAGCACAGCAAGGGCAATGAGCTGGACGTTAATCCGACCAAAACCAAGCAGCTTACAAACATGCGGGCGTCCGGGAAGGATGATAACATAAAATTATCTCCCCCTCGCCGAATTTCGCTGGAGCAGGCGTTGTCCTATATTCAGGACGACGAGTTGGTTGAGGTTACTCCCGGGGCAATCCGATTGAGAAAAAAATATCTGGATCCGAATACCCGAAAAAAAATGAGTAAGCTGAGAGGCGGTTGATTTATTTGATTTTTTCGCAGATGAGGTTTTTTTATGCTATTATAAAGTAAGTGGAGTATCATTATTTCAATCTTTCTTTTATAATCAGCTGCTAAATTGGAGATGTTGTTGTTATGAGGCGTTATGTCAGTTAATTTTTTGAAGAAGATTTTTGGGTCACACAACGACAGAGTTGTTAAAAAATATTTTAATGTTGCCCGGGAAGTGAACGAGTTCGAATCCTCGATAAAACCGCTTTCGGATGAGGAGTTGCGAGCAAAAACCGTTGATTTTCGAAAGCGTTTGGAAGAAGGAGAAACTCTGGACGATATCCTTCCGGAAGCGTTTGCCGTGGTTCGGGAAGCAGCCCTGAGAGCCCTGGGACTGCGTCCTTTTGACGTTCAGCTTGTCGGAGCACTGACCCTTCACAAAGGCATGATCGCCGAGATGAAAACCGGTGAAGGAAAAACTTTGGTCGCGGCCATCGCCGTGTACCTGAACGCGCTGGAGGGAAAAGGCGTGCACGTCGTTACGGTCAACGATTATTTGGCCAAGCGAGACGCCGAATGGATGGGGAAAATTTACAATTTTCTCGGTTTGAGCGTCGGAATTATCGTTCACGGCCTCACGGACGCGCAGCGCAAAAAACAATATGCCTGCGACGTCACCTACGCCACCAACAACGAACTGGGATTTGATTATCTCCGGGATAACATGAAATTTTATTCGTCGGAATTGGTGATGCGTCCGTTCAACTATGCGATCGTGGACGAGGTCGACAGCATTTTAATCGACGAAGCCCGCACTCCTCTGATCATATCCGGGGCGGCGGAGGATTCCGCGGATCTGTACATGAAGGTTGACGCCGTAATACCGAATCTCGTGAAAACGGACTATGACATTGATGAAAAACACAAAAATATTACTCTTACGGAAAGCGGGAACGAGCACATTGAGCAGCTTTTGGCGGAGGCCGGACTGATCAAAACCGGAAATCTCTACGATCTCCAAAATATAACCACGGTTCACCATGTAAATAATGCCCTGAAGGCTCATCATATGTTCAAGCGTGACGTTGATTACATAGTGAAAAATAATAAAGTCATTATCATCGACGAATTTACCGGAAGAATGATGGAGGGGCGCCGCTACTCGGACGGGTTGCATCAGGCCATAGAAGCGAAGGAAAAAGTTAAAGTTGAGATGGAAAATCAGACTCTCGCTTCGATAACTTTTCAAAATTTTTTCCGAATGTACAAAAAATTATCGGGAATGACCGGTACGGCGGAAACGGAGGCGCAGGAGTTGTCCGAGATATACAAAGTCGAGACTCTTGTGATTCCGACGAACGTTCAGGTGGCCAGACAGGATTTTGATGATGAAGTTTATAGAACGGCTCGAGAAAAATATGACGCTCTGATCCATCTTGTTCGGGAGTGCAATGCGAGAAATCAGCCGGTTTTGGTCGGAACGGTCAGCATTGAAAAATCCGAACTTTTGTCGTCTCTGCTGAAAAAAGCCGGAGTTCAACATAATGTCCTGAACGCCAGATACCACGACGTGGAAGCGGAAATTATCGCCGACGCCGGTAAACCGGGAGCGGTAACCATTGCCACCAACATGGCGGGACGCGGTACGGACATAAAACTGGGAGGAAATCTCGAGATGCGACTGGCTCGCGAGCTCTCGGGAGTGGAGGATCCGGAATTATGTAAACAAATCCGGAAAAACGCCGAAAAAGAAATCGAGAAAGCCTGCGAAGAAGTTAAAAAAGCAGGAGGGTTGTACGTAATCGGAACCGAACGCCACGAAAGTCGCCGCATCGACAATCAGCTGCGCGGGCGATCGGGTCGTCAGGGAGATCCCGGAGCATCGAAATTTTTTCTGTCGCTGGAAGATGATTTGATGAGAATTTTCGGCGGCGAGAGACTGGACGCCATGTTGCAAAAATTGGGCATAGAGGAAGGCGAAGCCATAATCCACGCTCTGGTGAACAGAGCCATTGAAAAAGCGCAAAAAAAAGTCGAAGCACACAACTATGACATCAGAAAGCACCTATTGAAATTCGACGACGTTATGAATGATCAGAGAAAAGTTATATATACCCAGCGCAGCGATTTAATGCAGGATAACAAGGATTTTTCCGAAGAAATCGACGAGATGCGCCATGAAGTTACGAGCAGTATCATATATAACAATGTTCCCGAAGGAACTCCGTTTGAATTTTGGGATCACAAATTGTTAAACGAAGAAATATCTTCATGTTTCGGTTCCGACATTGTATTGCCCGCGGACGGCAGTTTCACAAGGGGCGATGCGGTCGAGTTCATTTTTGAAAAAGTGACCGAAAAAAGCAGGAAAAAAGAGCAGGAATATAATTCCGGCATGATGCGATACATGGAGCGCATTGTCCTGCTGCGTCTCATAGATCAGTATTGGAAAGAGCATTTATTGAATCTCGATAAGCTGCGCCAGGGAATTAACCTGCGCGCCTACGGCCAGAGGGATCCGCTGAACGAATACAAGCAGGAAGCGTTTTTACTCTTTGAGATGATGTCTGATACGATCAGAAAAGAAGCGGTGAAAGTTTTATCGCTGTTCGAGCTTCCTAAATCGGGTCAGGAAGACGATATTGACGCAGCTCTCCTGTCAGGTCAACACGAAATCGAGGAGATTTCACGTAATTTCGACGCAGGTTCGTTCAGGGATTTTTCCGGAAAAGAACCGTTATCCGGTAAAATATCGAGAAATTCTCTCTGTCCGTGCGGCAGCGGAGAGAAATACAAACATTGCTGCGGAAGAATAGAAAGCGAGACAAGATGAAAAAAAATGAAAAATTTGCACTGATCACAACTCCGATTTACTACATCAACGGGGATCCGCACATCGGGCATGCCTATGCGGACATCGCCGCCGATATCATAGCGAGATTTAAGCGTTTTGACGGATTTCGCGTGCATTTTTCCACCGGAACCGACGAGCACGGCATAAAAGTCGCCAGGTCCGCGGAAAATGCCGGCATTGGGGTACAGGAATTCAGCGATATCATGTCCGAAAAATTTCGAAAAATGAGCAGAGCCGTTAATCTGTCCGAGGATGATTTTATTCGCACCACAGAGCCTCGCCACCTGAAATCGGCCCGGGAATTTTGGAAATTGCTGGAAAAAGACATATATAAAAGCACCTACTCCGGTTGGTATTCCGCCCGGGATGAGGAATACGTACCGGAAAACGAAATTGTCGACGGAAAAGCTCCGAGCGGCGCTCCGGTGGAACGGATGGAGGAAGAATCGTACTTTTTCAGATTGTCGGACTATCAGGACAGACTTTTGGATTATTACGAAAAAAATCCGGATTTTATCGTTCCGATTGCCCGGAGAAACGAAGTTATCAATTTTGTAAAAAGCGGGCTGAAGGATCTATCGATTTCCCGCAGTAAATTCGACTGGGGAATACCGATTCCCGGCAGCGATAACCACGTGATGTACGTCTGGATTGACGCTCTGGCGAATTACATTACTTCGTTGGGATTTCCGGACAATAAAGACTACGTATCCGAAATGATGGGAAACTGCATTCACGTTGTCGGAAAAGAAATCCTGAGATTTCACGCCGTTTACTGGCCGGCATTCCTTATGTCGGCGGGCATAACTTTGCCGAAACGCATTTTTGCGCACGGATGGTGGACGCACAACGGCCAAAAAATGTCCAAATCCGTCGGAAACGTGGTTGATCCTTTTGAAATCATTGAAAAATACGGACTTGACCAGCTGCGGTATTTCATGTTTCGCGAAGTATGTTTCGGGGAAGACGGAGATTTTTCGGAGGATGCTCTCAAAAATCGCATTTCCTATGACCTCGCCAACGATCTCGGCAATTTGGTGCAGCGGGTACTGTCGTTTATCCAAAAACTTGACGGTCGTTTAACTGTAAACTACGATTTTTCGGAGGAAGAAAAAGCGCTCTTCACGAATGCAAGGCAGATGATTTCCCGGGTGCGCTGTCTGATGGAAAAGCAGGATCTGCACTCGGCTCTCGGCGTCGTTTTTGACCTGGTTTCGAAGTCGAATAAATTTACGAATGATATGAAGCCCTGGGAACTGGTAAAAACCGATATCCCGCGACTGAATGCCGTTCTGACGGCGCTCTGCGAGAGCATTCGGGCGATTGCCTTCGGGATTGCTCCGTTTATGCCGGAAACTGCGGAAAAAATCTTCAAATTCATCAATGTTGAGGGAAAATTGTTCACCGAAATTGACGTAAATTTCACGGATCAAAAATTCCCCTCCCCTACCCCGTTGTTTCCCAAGGAAAAATAGGAGGATGTTCTTTGTCGATTCCCATTTTCATCCCGTGTATTCCCGCTTTAAAGACCTTTTTAAAACGAAAGACGATTTTGAAAGTGTGTACGGCGTCGACGCCATCGTAAAACGAGCGACGGACGCGAATGTCGGCTGTATGCTTGCAATCGGCGTTGAGCTGAACGACATACCCGAGTTGCAGGCTGTCACCGAAGCGCATCCGCAGGTGTTTCGCACCGTCGCGGTGCACGCTCTGGAAGCAGCGAAGCACTGCGAACAGTACACCACGGATGAAATATCCGAAATTTTGGAAAACGCCTGTTCCCACGCAAAAACGGTCGGCGTCGGAGAAATCGGTTTGGATTATCACTACGAAAAAGAAAGCCGAAAGCAGCAGGATCTCCTGTTTAATCTTCAGCTGAATCTGGCCCGGGAACAAAATCTTCCGGTCGTAATTCATTCCCGGGAAGCCATAGACGATACGGTTGCAATTCTGAAAAATCATTCGGGAGTTCGCGGCGTCATTCACTGTTTTTCCGGTGAAAAACATTTTGCCGAAAAAGTGCTGGATCTCGGCTTTTTTATTTCGATCACCGGGGCTGTTACTTTCAAAAAAAACACGGAGCTTCAGGAGACGGTGAAATACGTTCCCCGGGACAGGCTGCTGATTGAAACAGACAGCCCTTTTCTGGCGCCGATTCCGTTCCGAGGCAATTGGAACGAGCCGTCGTTTGTTGTTTACGTTGCCCGAAAAATTGCGGAACTGCTGAACGTATCCGAGGAGGAAGTTGCGCGTTTTTCGACCGAAAATTTTTTGCAACTTTTTTCAAAAATTAACCTTTAATTGACATTTTTGCCCTATTATTGCTACAGACAAACGGAGCAATAACGGAAATGTCGGGAATATTTTTATCGATCATACTTATGATAGTCCTCGCGTACAGAGGAATATCGGTCATTGTGCTCTCTCCGATTTTGGCTCTTACGGCCGTTTTGATCAGCGGAGACGGAGCGCTGCCGGCTCACTACACCCAGATTTTTATGGTAAAACTCGGGGGATTTGCCATATCCTATTTTCCGCTGTTTATGCTGAGCGCCATTTTCGGGAAAATACTTGAAAGCACGGGCGGGGCAAAATCGATCGCCAACTACATATCGGACAAAATCGGGCAAAACAACGCCATTCTGGCCGTGATTTTATCCTGCAGCGTGATGACCTACGGGGGAGTTTCTCTGTTCGTCGTGGTTTTCACAGTATATCCGATTGCCGTGGAGCTGTTCAGAAGATCCGAAACGCCGAAACGCCTGATCCCCGGGGCAATCGCCGTCGGTTCCTTCACCTACACCATGATGTCGATTCCGGGAACTCCGGCAATACAGAACGCCATACCGTCGCAGTATTTCGGAACCGA
>JAISCG010000127.1 GCA_031265715.1 Holosporaceae bacterium
AACCTTTGTTCGTTTGAAAAGCTATATATTGACCGCAAAACGAACGCTGAAGTGTGTGCTCGATTCTATCGCTGCGCTGTTCCCAAATTCCTTCCATTTATTGGCATAGCTGAGTAGTAACCCGCAGATAACCCGGGCGCCTATAACGGCGCGGTTTCATCGAACAATCCGGGTTTCGGGGTGAAAATCACGACGGCGTGAAAACATGAGTAGGATCTGGTCGGTACCGATATTACATAAAATCCGAAATATTTACGAAGCAAATAAGGCGTTTGCAAGTGACAGCATATGTCCAGTATCACTTTCACCTCCCCCTTTTCTATTTTTAATGAAGGATAAACTTTTTCCGCATTTGTTTCGAAACGAACGGACGAGTGACCATTGGATCCGACTATAATCTGGCCGCGATTGCCGCCGGGACGACTGCCGGGCAAACCGGAATCCCATCCCCACTTTACCGAACACTTATTATGGGCGGTGCCGACCACATAATACAGATAGCACAGCGGCCTGTATCCGAGCGCACCGGAGTACATCGTGTTACCGGGCCAAATCGTCAATGCGGATGCGCACAACATGTACGCGAGATCTGTCCTCGTAATTTTTTTCCCATGATTTTGCATTATGTTGACGGCACAGTGGGCGCAAAAATCCATTTTTGCGTACATTCGTTTGGCTTTTGGGATATCGTGGAGGTAATAGAGAATCGCAACCAATATCGGGATGGCAAATACAAACTCTATAAAAATCACTCCAGCACAAGGCTTTCTAAGAGCCTGCCCCCCCCTCGTTGCATTACAGTCATAAATTCAGACAACATTTTCGCTCCAAAAGTTAAATCCGCATTATTATGGAGCGAAAACCGTTAATAAACGGTTAACAGTCCCCGGGGCGGATCGGACTTTATTCGTCATCCTCCTCATCTCCCTCGTCATCATCTCCGTCATCGTTTTCCTGTTTTTTCTTTGACCCAGCACTGCCTTTCTTCTTGCTGCTCTTTTTCTCTGAACTGCCATCATCATCGTCATCATGTTCCTCCGAATCGGCGTCGCCAACCAAAGAAGATCGACTCAATAACTCATCGGTAACGCTTCCGTTTGTTTCTTTTTGAAAATGTTCACAAAATGCCGAAATTACATCCAAAATCGTATTTACATCTTCATCCAATTTCTTTACCGCCTCATCATTTACCTCTATTTCGTCTCCGCCGGCGCTCTTAATGCCTTGTATTGCGCTCTCAAAACCTTTGAGCGCGGCAGACGTTTCATCAACTTTTTTCTTTAAGTTTGTACAGTTTTTTCTGGTCGTATCTATGTTCGCCAGGGAAAAATCCAACTGTCTGATCGACAACATAAGTATCGTTGCCGAAGATTTGGCGTTTGCCGCAACTATTTTTAACGGATTCCCAAAAGCTACCTCAACGTTTTTGCACAGAGCGTCTTTGATTTCCGATACTTTATTCTCGGCTTCATCAACTTTTTTCGTTTTTGTTTCAACTTTTCTGGTGTAACTGTTTGCGCTGTCAAGATCTTTTTGGGCTTTTTGAAGTTTTTCAAAATTACTCTTGAAAGAACTGCACACTCTCTCAAACCAACACAAAAATTCGGAAGAATTCTTGCAAAAGATCCTCAGCGCCAAAAGAGTGCTTACGTCATTCTCCCCACTCCAGCTTTTCTGCGTAAACGAATCGGTCGAAGTACTGAGACTCGCCAAAAGCTTCCCCAATGCGCCCGACACAGACGCAATCTTATCCAAAGATGAGACTTCCTCGCTTTTTTTACCGAAGGAAGGCAAGGACCAAGCTTCAACTCTTTCAAAAACCGAAAACACCCCCAAAAAGATAAATAAAAAAAATATTCTCTTCATTTTACAAAATCCCAAAATCGCTTATTGTATTGTAAGCACAAAAAAGTTAATTTTTTATTAAAAATGTAAAAATATTTTTTTGTAAAGAGTTTTTGTGAAAACTGTAAGCCGGATTCTGTAGGACATAAAGTCCCGATAGTCATTCATCTGGCATTTGCGTTGCCGCAAACGTCTGGCAATCTACCCGAATAATATAGCGCGGAGGCCGCATTATTCCTATTTGATCTTGCTCCAAGTGGGGTTTGCCGTGCCGCGATACGTTACCGTTCGCGCGGTGAGCTCTTACCTCGCCATTTCACCATTGCCCTGAGGCTGTATACTTTCTGTTGCACTTTCCCTAACGCAATTCTGCGCCGCCGGACGTTATCCGGCACTTTCCTCCGAGGAGTCCGGACTTTCCTCTGCCGATCGAATCAACAGCGACTATCCGTTTTCACAAAAACGAGGGATTATACCACAAAAAACACGCCGAAGCATATAGATATGTTGCGGCATACAAACGAAAAAAATCCTAAAAAATGCATTAGTGTATATAATACAAAGTGTGTTGCAATGACGGAATATAAAAATGTTTCCGGATCTTGCTGATACCTAATTTAAAGTTCAATTACTACGTGCTAAAGCACGAAGAATGCTAAGGGTTACTACTCAGCTATGCCAATAAATGAAAGGAATTTGGAAAGAGCGCAGCGATAGAATCGAGCAGAGGCCTCAGCGTTCGTTTTATGGTCAAATATATAGCTTTTCAAACGAACAAAGGTTGATGTACCTGCATAACTTCGGAAACACCCTGATACTTTTTGCTTCGTTTTTAACGATCGCAGATCCCGTTCCGCCTGATTGTTCGTAAACGGCGCGGCGTAATCACGCAAAAACAAAAGGTAAGCCCTTTTATAATCCTCTAACCGCTTTAGCATTTTTCTAAATTCGTCAGTATCAAAACGTTTAGGTTTCATTTTCGCAAGCTCGAGTTTTCCGATTTCAAGCATTTCATCGTATTTTCGCTCAATTTCCGCCAATTTTTTGGGAGAGCACACGTCCGTCGATTTTTTATAATCGTTTAATTCTGAATAAAACTTTCTGAATTCATCTGCCCACTCTATTTTGCAGGATTCCTGAAGTCCCTTCAGATTCCTCAATAAATGAGCTCCGCATGTCGCATGAAGATCGCCATATTTATAAAATTTTTTATCATGATCATGGGATAGAATTCCGTTGTACGCCGTTAAAATGCCGTCTTTTTCCACGCCCTTATCATTTTTTTGCGGGTTTAAGGTCATGAGAACGGCATTTTGTGTGCTCTTTTGTTTTAAGGATCCTCGCGCCGCCTTCTTCCACGTAGGTTTGACCGGATTTTATGGGTGTTTCGTCAACATGTAATACCAAATCCCATTACTAACCTGTGCCAACCGGCTCCGTCCATAATAATTGCGATCTTTTTTTCTTGATAATGTTTAGAAAGTCTTTTTAGAAAATCATTCATGCATTCCGTATTTACATTAGGAAAACTTGCGCTGTAATTCGAGCCTGTTTTGGCGGAAACCGCTCCATAAACGTAGGTTGAATTCCCCGCTGCTCTGCAGCGGGCGTCGCTTATTCTAGAACCAAATCGAAATAAGTTAAACTACTTTTCTGTTCCAGTAATTAATCAACGCTTCCGGATTCTCAAGCCAAGAACCCAATAAATCCGCGCCTCTTTCCAGACTGCCACCACCCCCCAGTAAGGCTTCCAGAACTATTTCCCTTCTGCTTTTTTCATCACCCCCCAAAATCTCTTTGACTGATTCTCCGTAAAGCTCTAAAAGAGTATCTACATGTTCCTTACGGGGTTCATAACACATCGGAAATACACTCACACCGCCTTCATTCATAGAAAATGCGTAATTTGAAACAAAAACTACTACCAATAACAAGATTTTTTTCATTTCATTCATCCATTATTAAACAACATGTGAATTATACCGGTAAGATTTTTTTTTACAACCAAAAATCAAAAAAAATTAACAACCGCTCAAAAAAACATACCCCTAGAGAAAAATAGGGGTATGATAATGGAGGGAAAATACAACCCGAATTCTAATCCGAAACGTGCACGATTACAACCGGTTTTTTTCCGCGAACATCCATAAATACCGATCTCACTAATTTTTCTGTCTGGTTTTTTATCTTATTAACGTCGGATCTGTCTCTCGCCGTGTTGTTCAGCGACAATTTTATTTCCGCGGCAATATTATCGCGAACGTCGGTTACTTCCTCCTGTTCCGATTCTTCGAATATGCCGATACAAACTAAATCATGTAATTTAATCGATCCTCTGTGATTTTTCAGACAGACGCTCACCACTCCGTTGTGAGAAAGCATTTCTCTTTGTTTGTACACGACGCTGTTCAGCGGAATCAGTTTTGTGCCGTCCACTCCCAGTGTTTCGACATGGAAATTATCGATAACTTCAGCCTTACCTTCGGACATTTTTATGAGATCGCCGTCGTTGGGAACCAAAATATTTTTTATCCCATACTCTTTTGCAATCTCTGCATGCTTGTACAAATGCAACTTACCTCCGTGTATCGGAATCAACACGTTTGGTTTGACGAGTTCGTACAAATGTTCCAGCTCGTTTTTGCTCGGATGCCCCGAGGCGTGAATTTCATAATCTACGCTGGTGATAATCTTGACTCCGCGCTCCGCCAGCATATTTTGAATTTCCATAACGGATTTCTCGTTTCCGGGAATAACTCTTGACGAAAAAAAGATGACGTCATCGCTCGCAAGTCGGACGGATTTATGCGCATCGTTAACCATCTTGCTGAGAGCGGAATTGACTTCTCCCTGGCTTCCGGTGCATACCAACAATGCATTAGACGGATCCAGCGAAGCTGCTTTTTTCTCGTCGAGAAAAGCGGGAATTTCCGAAAAATACCCGGACAGTTTCGCAATTCTCTCTATTTTTTTGAGAGATCTTCCGACGATCACCAATTGTCTGCCGCTTTCTTTTGCCGCCAGATAGCAGGATTCCAGCCGAGCCAGATTGGACGCAAAACAGGTAATCAATATCCTGTTATTTTTATATTGCTTCACCAAATCGATGAGATTTTTGCGAACATCTTTTTCGGTGCCGAATTGATGATCACGAAAAACATTGGTGGAATCGCAGACCAGAGCGAGAACACCCGCATCACCGTATTGCTTCAGTTTTTCCTCATCGGTTTTTGATCCGAAAACCGGGTCGTCGTCGATTCTCCAATCTCCGGAGTGTAAAACAACGCCTTCCGGAGTCGTTATGGCGAGTGCCGAAGATTCTGGGGTGGAATGCGCCACCGAAATAAACTCCACGCTGAAATTTCCGATTTCTATTTTTTTGTTGAGGGCTGCTTTTATCAGCGGCACCTTACTTTCCAACTCGAAATTCGACAACTTATCGCGGATCATTTCAACGGCAAACGGTCTTGCGTAAATCGGACATTCGATCAGAGGCCACAGATACGGGATCGCGCCGATGTGATCCTCGTGGGAATGGGTTATAAACAATGCCTTGATTTTTGATTTGTTTTTCACCAATTCCATGGGGGACGGAATTACCAATTCCCGACCGAAAGCTCCGTCAAATCCCATTCCCATATCCGTGACGATCCACTGATCATCATAAATGTACACATAAAGATTCATTCCTACCTCGGAGCATCCTCCCACCGGAACAAAATGCAGTCCTTTTATTTTCTTACCCATAACTTACCGTTATCCTCTCTGTATCCAAAAACATATCTCCGCTTGAGATTAACAAATTTTGACCGTCTTTTTCTAAAATCAATCTTCCGGAATCGTCTATTCCCCGTATTATTCCGGACAACGAATCCCCACCGTTTTTCACGGTGACATCGCAATTAATTTCACTGATGTATCGCAACCAACAGTCTCTTATGTATGAAAAACCAAGATTTTCAAGAGCACAAAGCCAATTATCCGACTCAACCGAAACGTCACCGAACACTTCTTCAACGGAAACGATACGTCGGCCGCACACATCCCTCAAACAGGTTGCCGTCCCCGCCTTCGGAGCAAAATTCACGTTAATTCCCACGCTAATTACTAACCGACATTCTACCACGGCAATGAGTATTCCCGCAAGCTTTAATTTCTTATAGTAAATATCGTTGGGCCAATGCAGATATAAATTATCGGGAATATATTGTGAAATTGCCCTGTGAACGGCGCAGGCTGCTGTAAGCGACAGTTTTCCCGCATCGTAATTTTCGGGTAATTTTTTTATAATCGACATGAAAAGATTTCCGCGGGGCGATTCCCAGACCCGGTTGCATCTGCCGACTCCCGCCGTTTGATTTTCCGCTATAATCGCACATTCCGACGCTCTTTTGCTTTCGATCAGGCGAACGGCAAATTTGTGGGTGCTGTCCACGGTTTTCAGTCTGATGACGGATCTTTTCCCCGGCAATTCTTTCCGATCCGTTTTCGTTTCGGATATTTTGTTTCGAGTCATTAAAATTTCTACAACCTTCGAGACTTGAATTAACTATTATTTTCCCAAAAAATCAAGTGTCTCGACGGAGAAGAAAAAACGATCATCTCTGTCCGGGACTTTCTTTTTCGATCAAAGACGCCTTAAGATTTTTCTTACACTTCGGCGGTTCCGGTTTGGGGCGCTGCTTGGTCTTTTTTACTTTCTTTTTCAGGGGTGTTTTGGTCGACAGAATATCTTTAAAAAATATGATTTCAGACATGCTTACATCCTTTCGTCACAAACAACGATACTGTATTTTGGTAAAGTTATGTTTAATATTCGGAGCGAAAAAAAATTATGCGATATTTTATGCGATCGGCGATTGAAGAAGCGAAAAGAGCCGGTTTGCGGGGATCGGTGCCGGTGGGGGCCGTGATAGTCATGAATGATACGGTCATATCATCCGCCGGGAATGAAGTGATGAAAAACTCCGACCCGACGGCGCATGCGGAAATTCTGGCAATTCGCAGAGCCTGTTCGATCCTGAAATCGCGCTTTTTGAATGAATGCGACCTGTATGTTACCCTGGAACCGTGCGCCATGTGCGCCCAGGCTGTTTCTCTGACGAGAATGCGCAGATTGTACTTCGGTGCCTATGACCTGAAATACGGAGCGGTCGAGTTTTCTCCCCGCATTTTCGACCGGGCTCTGCATAAACCGGAGATTGTCGGTGGTGTTTTTGAAACACAGTGTGAAGAAATGTTACAAAATTTCTTCAGGAGAAAAAGAAATTAACGTTTTTTCAAAAAAAGCCTTTGTAAAATAGGGCTCGTTTATGTATAAAGATCCGGATGTGATTTTTAAAAGGGAGGAACAGTGCTCGTTTTCGTACGTGATAATAATGTTGATCAGGCGCTCAGGGCTTTGAAGAA
>JAISCG010000158.1 GCA_031265715.1 Holosporaceae bacterium
GGCACGGGAAAATACCGATCGCGGCATAAAATCGTGCCGGATATACTCGGACGGCAGCTACGCGGACAGTCTCATCACTTCCGGCGGAGTTTCAACAACCCGAAATGCCGGATTTGTGAAAATGCGCGGGCGCGAGGTTTTTAAATTCGCCATCGAAAAATTCAACGAATTAATGAGCGATTTGCTGAAGGAAAACGGAATCACCATGGCCGACGTCGATTTGCTGATACCTCACCAGGCCAATGCCCGCATAATTCAGAGTTTTATAGAATTATCCGGGATCGAAGAGAAAAAAGTTTTGACGAATATAGGAAAATACGCGAACACCTCGGCTGCCTCGATTCCTCTGGCAATAAACGACGTCGGAGATGATTTTTTTTCGGTCGGCAATGTTGTGTTGCTGTCGATGGGGGCGGGTTTTACCTGGGGATCGGTTTTAATAAAATTATGATATTTAATGATGGAAGGTAATTGATGAAAACAGATGATACGAAAACTTTGACCCGCGCCGAGTTGGCCGCTGCAATTACCGATGAATTTCGGGTAACAAAATTTGTTGCTCTGGAAATTGTTGAGGACGTTTTGGATGAAATCAGCAACGCGCTGACGAAGGGGGAAAATGTAAAAATCAGCGGGTTCGGGACATTTTCCGTTCGCAAAAAAAACGGAAGAATGGGAAGAAATCCGAAAACGCTCAAAGATGCGTATATAACGCCGAGAAAAGTTGTGTCTTTCAAGGCTTCTTCGCGATTAAAAGAAGCGGTGAACAAGAAAGCGGTATAATTTTATTGTGAGGCAATAATGGGAATAATGTCAGGAAAAAAGGGATTGATCATGGGGGTGGCCAATGATAAATCTCTGGCTTGGGGAATAGCAAAATCGCTGGCAGAGCAGGGAGCTCAGATGGCGTTCAGCTATCAGTCTGAAGTTTTTCTCAAACGGGTAACGCCGCTGGCCGAATCGCTCGGCGATGTCGAATTGGTAGAGTGCGACGTTTCCGACGATAAAAGTTTGGACGCTCTTTTCCGGAGACTCGGGGAGAAATTCGGAAAAATTGATTTTATCGTGCACGCCATCGCTTTTTCCGATAAAAACGAGCTGACAGGCAGGTACGTCGACACAAGTCGTGAAAATTTTCTGAATACCATGGATATTTCCTGCTATTCCTTCACATCGGTGTGCCGTCACGCCGACAATTATCTGGCCGACAACGCTTCGATTCTGACCCTCACATATCTGGGATCGGAGAGGGTTATGCCGAATTACAACATGATGGGAGTGGCGAAGGCAGCTCTGGAAACCGCCGTCAAGTATCTGGCAACAGATTTCGGGAACAGGGGAATTCGCGTTAACGGATTGTCCGCCGGACCGGTAAGAACGCTGGCGTCCGCCGGCATCGGCGATTTCAGATACATTCTGAAGTGGAATCAGTACAACGCTCCCCTGAAAAGAAACACGACCCTCGAGGACGTCGGCGGCACCGCCGTATTTTTGCTGAGCGAATTGGCTTCCGGAGTCACCGGAGAAATCGTTCACACGGACTGCGGATATCACATTGTCGGCATGAAAGCGATCGACGCTCCGGATATATCGGTGGTTCCTTAGTACTGAAGAAAATCCCTAATTTTGGTGATGAAATATACTTGACGAACAGATTATTTGTCTGCATAATGCGATCATTAACTGATTGGAAAGGGGTAATTATGAAAAAGTTGATATTTTTATGTGGAGCATTAGTCACAGGTTGTGGCGATGTGACTTGTATGGATGTAGGGGGAAACAATGTGAACAGGCCATTAAATTCCGGTGGACGGTCGAGAGCCTTTACTCCGCAAACCGTGAGGGAGATTGAAGAGTCGAATCGACGGGTACTGCTATGTGGTTACTACTTTGGTACTGTGGAGCACGCGTTACAAGGTTATAAACATGAAATTCTGGTCGAAGCAGCCAAAAGAATAGCGAGAGCTTTTCCTTCCGAGGTTCAGGCTCCGGATCACCTGGAAAAAAAAAGGAGGGCGCCCATAATATGTTGGTTTGTGAATAATGCTCCCAGCGTTGACTTAGGCTTTGTAGCCACAATGCTTAGTGGTGTGTATGGCGAATCTAATGGCGTAAATGAGACCGATGCCGCCGCATCTACCAGACTTAACTTTACGCGTAAGTCCCTGCAGGATGCTTTTAGTGGTCAGTGGTATAACGCGCCGCCGATTTCTCCTGTGTCCGCTTTTGCACAACCGTCGGCGCCCGCACCTGATCCTGCGCAGGTGTTTAGCATCGCCAATCTTCTCAACCACTGATTTCGCATTTTATGAGTAGGCTATAGAGCATGAAAGCGATTGACGCCCCAGATATATCGGTGGTGCTCTAGCACTGCCGCAAATCTTGATTTTGGTGATCTTACCACCTGTCTGATTTTTTTATCTGAAATTTCAACTTCTTTTTGAATCGTCTTCTTCAGTATTTATGGAAACATTTTCTCGTCATTGCGAGAAGCGAAGCGACACGGCAATCCATGCAGTGGTTGATTAAGAATATGTCGACAATCGTCTTGCTACAATTATTGTGGATTGCTGCGTCACTGCGCTTCTCGCAATGACAAAAATAAAAAAGATTCGATGGGTGGTAAATTTTGCGATAAAATACACTTGACAAAGAGATTATTTATTTGCATAATGTGCTCATTAACTAGTTGGAAAGGGAAAATTATGAAAAAGTTAATATTTTTATGTGGAGTGTTGATCATAGGTTGTGGTGATGTGACTTGTATGGACGCAGAGGGAAACAATGTAAACAGGCCATTAAATTCCGGTGAACGGTCGAGAGCCCTTGTTCTGATCGGAGCAGCGGGAAGAGTTTCCGGCACTCCGGTTCCCCTGGTTAAGAAATTTGGGCAGTCCCTAATATGTCGGTTTGGGGATAATACCTCCGGAGCTGGCTTGGATATTGTATTTAGAGTGATTAATAAGGTGTCTGAAGAATTTAATGGCATAAATGCGAATGATGACGCCGCAGCGGCTAAAGACGAAATGCTAACTATGCCCGATTTCGCGCAGCCGTCGGCGCCCGCGTCTAATCCTTCGTAGTTGCTTGGCATAGAACTTTCTCTCAACTGATTTCGTTTATAGGTAGGTATATGATCCCGAGTCGTGGAGAGTGTGTGCGTTGCACGCCAGGGTCATACGCCAAAAATTTCCTTTAATCAGAGATGCAAATCGGCAAGCGATCCTGTAAAATGCTGAGTATGTAGGAGTAAAAATATGTATAAAGCAGAATTGTCCGAAAAATCTCTCGTCATTGCCGGTGATTTAACCCGCACCGTTATGGAAATGATGAACGACATCGTCGAGAAGAAAACAGTGTTTTCTCCCCAAATAAGAAGAGAAATGGCCAACGCTTTTTTCATTGCGCATTCCGGAGTTGCCGAGCAGCCGGAAAATATGGAGGATTTTTTTGTATCCGCCTCTGACGGTTACGAAATTCCCCTGAGAAAATATACTCCCCGGAATTTGCAAAGCGACAGCGTCATCCTGTTTGCTCACGGCGGCGGATGGATACAGGGAAATCTTGATACCCACGATTATCTGTGCAGAAAAATGGCAGGCGCGCTCGGCGTGGTCGTCGTCGCGGCAGATTATCGATTGGCTCCGGAGTTTATTTTTCCGACTCCTCTTGAAGATCTGTCAGATGCGTACAAATGGTGCAGCAGAGCCTTTCCCGGGCAAAATATAATTTTGGCGGGAGACAGCGCCGGCGGAAATCTGTGCGCCGCTCTCTGCATAAAATCGGCGGAGGAGCAAATTTCCCCGAAACCCTCCGCGCAGGTGCTTTTTTATCCCGTTCTGTCGAACGACTTTGAATCCGAATCTTTTGAAGCGTACGAAAATGCGGTAATGCCTAAAAATGTCCTGATGTTTTGTTTGTCGTGCTACGTGGGAAGAATGTGCACGGATCCGGATATAATGTCCGATGCCTTGGTGTATCCGTTACTACAAAATGATATGAATGTTTTTCCCCAAACCGTATTGGTTCCGGCGCAGTGCGACGTTCTTTTGGACGGACAGATATTTTTTGCAGAAAAATTATCCGCGGCCGGAATTAAAGCCGATGTTATCAAAACCGACGGCACGGTTCACGGATTCATGGCCTACGGCAAAGAATTCGATGAGGAAATTAACTGCGTCCTCAGTGAAGTCAAAAAAGGCAGTATTTATGGTAACATTTTTGCGTCATTGCGAGCGGAGTGAAGCAATCCGGAGCTTAAATTCAAGCAAATTTAAAATCCGGATTGCCACGTCGCGTTGTTCCTCGCAATGACGAGATGAAACGCTCGATTAAATGAGATGGGTAGTAACATTGACCACTTTTGTTATATCATCCTTCGTCAAATCTGTGCTGCAGGGGATGTTAACAATTTTTTCATGGAAATAAAACGCCTTTTCGATTTCGTAGGTTTGGCAGCATCGGTATGGCTTCAGAGTGTGAATAAGCTTCCAAACGGGGCGACTTTGTATGCCGCTTTCTTTCAGGCGTCCTATCAGGTCGTCTTTTTTATCGGTAATCAGAGAATAAAACCATCTGTTCGATCGTATATTTTCCTGAAAATCCAGCAATTTCAGGCCTGCTGATTTGTACAGCTCGTAATTCCTGCGTTTTATTTCAATAAACTCTTCCAGTCTCTCCAACTGCGCAATGCCGACGGCAGCCTGCAGATTTGTCATGCGATAATTGTAGCCGATTTCGTCGTGAACAAAATTAACGTCGTCATTTTTTGCCTGAGTCGCCAGGTATTTCGCACGATCAACCGCTTTCGGATCACGAGCCGTGAATGCTCCGCCCCCGCTGGTGGTGATTATTTTATTTCCGTTGAAAGAATAAACTCCGAAATCGCTGACGGTTCCCGCAAATTCTCCCGTTTCTTTGTAATATGAGCCGAGCGCCTCGGTGGCGTCTTCGATTATTTTGAGATTGTACTTCTGCGCCAGCTCCCCGAGGGCGTACATATCCGTCATGTTGCCGAACACGTGAACCGCAACCACGGCCTTGACGTGCTTTCCGGTTTTTTTATTTATCAACTTTCCGTTTCTGAAATCGCATTCTTTCTGGCAAAAATCCGCGACTTTTTCCGTATCCAAACACAGATAATCGTCACAATCCGTGAAAATCGGATTGGCGCCGACGTATTTTACCGGATTAACCGCGGCTATGAACGTAAGAGTCGGAACAATCACCTCATCTCCGTGCCCGATTTCCGCCAAAATCATTGCAAGATGAAGTCCGGCCGTGCCGCTCTGAATTGCCGTCGTTTTTTCGACTTTGAGATATCGGGCGAGTCTTTCCTCAAATTCCGATATATGTCCGCCGCCGGAAGACACCCAACCCGTTCTGATCGCATCCGTCACATAACTCAATTCATTTCCGGACAAATTCGGAGCGGACAACGGTATAAAATCAGACATTGTATATATTCGCCTTGTATTTTCTTAAATTTTCGGGATTTCTGAACCATCCTATCGTTTCCCGCAATCCCTCTTCCAAAGAATATCGCGGTTCAAATCCCGTTAATCGCCTGATTTTACCGTTATCGCACCAAAGGCGGTTGACCTCGGATTTTTCCGGACGCAACCGATTTTCGTCATGAACAATGCGAACATCGTCCTCGTTCATCAACTTTTTTATCAATTCCGCAACGTCGCCGATCGAAATTTCATAATTCGATCCGATATTCACGACTTCGCCCGCGGCAGCATCACATTTCGCAAGCTCCGTAAAACCTCTGACAGTATCTTTCACGTAGTTAAAATCTCTGGTCGGAGAGAGATCGCCAAGCCTGATCTCTTTTTTTCCGCTCGCAATCTGTGTGATCACCGTCGGAATTACGGCTCGCGCCGATTGCCTCGGACCGTAGGTATTAAAGGGACGCGCAATGCACACCGGAAGACCGAAACTTCTGTAAAAACTGTCGGCGATCGCGTCCGCTCCGATTTTTGTCGCGCTGTAGGGAGATTGCGCCTGCAACGGATGTTTTTCGTCCATGGGAACATATCGAGCCGTCCCGTAAACCTCGCTGGTGGAGGTGACGATAACTTTTTGCACCTCATTTTCCAGCGCGCCTTGACACACATTCAACGTTCCCTTTATGTTCGTATCAATGTAACTGTCCGGCGCGACATAGGAGTACGGAATCGCGATTAATGCCGCCAAATGAAAAATTACATCGACGTTTTTGGTGATTTTTTTCATGTAGTGGGCGTCTCGAACATCTCCGCACAAAATTTCAACGTCATTTTTGTGCTCTATATCTTCCAGCCATCCCCAATTGTTGAACGAATTGTACTGCGCCAGCGCTTTTACACTGTTCGCCCCGGGAATCAAAGCCTCCGTCAGATGCGATCCTATGAAACCGTCGGCTCCGGTCACGAGAATATTTTTCTTTTCCGTCTGCATAATTACCTTATTTTTACCGCATCTTTAATATATCCGATTGTTTTTTATTTTCCGAAAAAGATTTGTCGGATATCCGCAATATGCCAAATCTCAGGTAGCGAGCCCCGGTGAACACCGTCATCACAACCGCAAACCACAGAAGAATTATTCCGATACTCTTCAGCTCCGAAATATCCGGAAACATCGCGGAGCACAGTAAACAGGATATCGAAGCCATCTGCATTGCCGTTTTCCATTTCGCGTATTTTGTGACCGGAATTATCAACCTCATCTGCGACATAAATTCCCGCAAACCTGAGACAATGATTTCCCGGGCCAATATTATAGCGGCGGCCAGCAGGTGAACTCCGAAGATAACTCCGGTTCCGGAAAGCATTAAAAGAATTGTCGAAACCAAAAGTTTGTCCGCAACCGGATCCATAAAACGCCCGAGAGCCGACACCTGTTTGCGTTGCCGTGCCAAATATCCGTCGAAAAAATCCGTGATACACGCTATGACGAACAAAACTGCGGCCGTAAGGTGCGACCAAAATCCTTCTATAAAAAAACACGCGACTATAAAAGGAATCGAAAAAATCCGAGATAACGTTAACAAATTAGGAAACATAAACAAAAACCTCTGCAGCGCCCTCCATGTTAACACAAAAATAATTATTAATTGAAGTCCTTTTCCTTTTCTTTCCGGGACCTGCGCATGAAAAAAGGGCTTGACAACAGAAAATCTGTTGTTTTAGTTCGATTCTGTGTGTTACAATGCGCTCTGTTCCAATATAGAGGGAGTTATGCTGTTTTCGAGATTTTTCGCCCCTACTTCAAGGGAAGTACCGGCCGACGCCAAGATTGTTTCTCACAGATTGATGCTGCGATCCGGCATGATTTCACAAACAGC
>JAISCG010000010.1 GCA_031265715.1 Holosporaceae bacterium
ATCAGTAGAGTTGTTGCAAGAACAATAAGTTAATCGTCCCGGAAGGGGGAGGAGGTAATTTTCCCCCATGGTTTTGAGGTTTTATCGGTTTCGCAGCCGAAAACCTCGGAACCTGCGGCGTTTTACTTTATCAGTGTGGAGGAAATGTCGAAGCAGTCGGCAAAACTCACTCCGAGCGGATCAATCGACAGATTCAGCTGCAGAATTTCCACGCCTTTCTCCAACGATCTTTTTACGGCATTCGCGACTTCAGCATTGCGTTTGCTCGGAGCGGGCGGGACGAATTTCGGTGCGTTGAACACGAAACAGGTTAGAAGAATCGCGCGATCGTTGTCTTTCAGACTGTCTCCGAGGTCGTTAATGTGTCTGGTGAATCGAGTCAGCGAAGTCGGGGCCTGATGTTCCAACGACTCCCGCTCTCTGAAAAGATAAAACAGCGGCATTTTCACCTCGATATAGGTATTGCCGACACGAAAATCCAGTCTCGACGACCCCAGAGTTTGTTCTCGAAGTACCGGGTCGTTGCCGGAATTCAGCAGTCCGCATTTCAAAAAATGCTCTACGTAGCGATTGACCGCCGTTTGATTTATCCCGATCCAAACGCCGTCCGCGGAAAAAGCCTCAACGGTATGCTGCGTTTTTCTGTTCGGATTTTCTGATTTTGAAAGGAGACAGGGGACGTTTTCGAAAACGACATTTCCGACTTTTCCGGTCGTAGGACAGTGACATCTCTCGACTTTCCCGGCTGTTTCAACGTTCATGATAAAGCGATTCGGTCTGGATTTTATGAGCCCCTCCGCGAGCGGAGTTTTAAACTTAAAATCAGTAAAACGGTTCATGTTTTTCTCGCGCAATAATTCTCTTCGATTCTACAAAATCATCGACGGATTAACGAAGGATTTTTTCAGATGGCGGAATTTCCTCTAAATCAAGTGTTTACGAGGATTTTTAGAGAAAAACCGGGGCGAAAAATATTTTTATTTTCTAAATTACCCCCTACGTACCACTTATCATTGCAAGGTGTGAAACGCCTAATTTAATGCGACGGGTGGTAAGTTTGTAAGTAACTTCTTTTTTGCTTTTTTGCAAAAAATGTAGTAGAATTGTTTCAGCTTTTGATTGGTTATATTTGTCAAGGGAAGATATTGTGAATAGGGGTTTATTTTTTATCGCCGTTTTAGGACTTATAAATTGTCTTTATTATGCTTTTAATAAAGAAATGCAAAATGCGCCGGTTTCAAAAACAACAAGTACAAATTCATTTGAAGCCTCTCCGAAAATTGAGGAAAAAGAAGAGCCTGCCGTCCCCATTGAAGATCACGTTTTCCCACTGTGGATAAGACAATTTTCGTCTCTGAGCAGTGAGGAATTGAAATTTTACCGAGAAAACACCTGGGATCCACAAAAAACTCTGGAACAAAACAAAAAAGCTTTGGTCGATCTTTTTGTAAAAACTTGCCTGCAACCCATAGAAGATTTTTTGCCGGTCAAGAATGGAACCGTGCTGAAATTGGGAGGGCAGGCCGGGGCGATTTTGTTGCAATCAGCCGAGGCTGATGAAGTCAGACCTCCTGATTTGATTCGCATTTTTCAGATGCTTTCGGATTCTCCGACTTTTTGCAGATTAATGAGATCCCTGATAGCGAAGTACAAAACAATGTTTTACAGACCTCAAAAAGCGGTGTTTCTTTTCACCAAAGGAGACGCCAGCCACGCTTCCTACAGTTCCGTGCACTACGTTATCAATCTCAGGACAATTGATCACGAAATTTTATCGGCCCTCGATTGCACAAAACATAAATTACTTTTCGGAGGAACGATATTTCACGAAATGCTGCATTGGTATCACAAAGTTTCGGATTCCCCGGAATACGAACGCCGCAGCAAGTCAATGAATTGCATTTGCAGGCGTTTGCAAGAATACAGATACTACGATTTTTTCGGCCAGTATCGCGACCAAATTGCAAAATATTTCTCGAACGACGAGGAATATTATACCATTTACGGTCTCAAGGAGGAGGAGGGAAATCTGGTCTTGGATACTCTGTGCGAGGCAACCTACACCTATGAACAGTACGGATATATTCGGGGAAGTCACGTTGCTTTCCCCCGACATTATCCGGATGAAAAAAACTTCATCCTCAGTACCCGAGATGAAGCTTTGCTGAAATTTTTCACAGTCGTCACGACTCCGGAATTCGGGAAGGGGGAATTTAAATGCTATGATCTGAAGTAACTGTATTATCAGTGATTTCACAGATTTTCAAACTTGAAACGGCGAAAAATATCTGTATTTTTAGAATAAATCTTATTATTATCCGTCGGATAAAGTCGTGGGAAAAGCAGGCTTTCTCTTCGAGAGATTCATGTAACAGATAATGATTTTGGGAAGTCAGCGGCGAGATATTCCGGGACTCATTAATACCTCCGGCGTGTATGGGAATCACGTGATGCGCCTCAAATTCCACTGTAGCGGCGCCTCTTTTGATGATCTTTTCCCGCGGCCATTTAAGATTGTACCTTGCTTCCCACTCTTGTTTCAGCCTACGTTTTTTCGAACTGAACTCTTTTCTGATCTTATGCCTTTTCCTTCGCGGAGGATTTCTGTTTTTGTTATTCAAATAGAAATTTTCAATCCACAGTTTTTGCTCTTTTTGCAGTCGATGCTCGGAAAGGGATTGCAATTTATTCAAATACAAATCCACGGATTCCCGATCATCGACGCCGCAAAAAAGCCCGGCGATGAAGGTTATAAAAACGCACAACAACAGGCTTTTTCTGTTTGATCCGGTGAAATAATTCAATAATTGACGAACAAGCCTGTCTTTGTTTCGAAATTTCATTTATCGCGATCGAATCACACTTCTCTCTCAACACCATTATTCTCCGGAAGATTCACGAAGCCCCTTTTCGGCAATATCCGACGGAGTTTGTCCGGCCGCACTTTTTATAGTAAAATTCGCGCCGCGAGCTCTTAAAATTTCGACGATTTCTCTCTCTTCGAATATGACAGCCCAATGCGCTGCAGTAAATCCGTCATTATCCTGCAGATCAATGTTTGCACCGCGATCTAGCAGAATCTCGACCACATTCCTACGTCCGTGCATCGCCGCAATATGCAACGGAGAGTTACCTGCATTACCCTGCTCATCAATGTTGGCCTTGTTATCCAGCAGAATCACGACCACATTTGTATGTTCGCGCATCACCGCAATATGCAACGAAGAGTACCCTTCGTCGTTTTTCCGATTAACCTCTGCACCGTTATCTATCAGAACTTGAGCCATTCTTTCATCTCCTGAATAGGCAACACCGTGCAACGGAGTATTTTCACCGCGGTTTACTATCTTCTTAATCTTTGCCCCCCGAGCTGCCCAATATTTGACCCCCTCTACATCTCCTGATTCGATAGCCAAATTCACATTCAACCTCAAGGCAGCAACTTGATCACGCCTCATGGAACTGCTTTGATCAACCGTTGATAAAATAAAAACTGCACTGAACAACATTTTTAGTAGCGTACTATATCGATTCTTTTCCATTTTCTTCCCCTGAATATTTATTTATAAGATAATACATTGCGCTAATTTTGTCGATAAAATTATAACCATTTTAAAAAAATTATATTCGAAAAAATGCGGGTTATTAACTGTGTATGATCAGCCTTTTATGGAACCGGCGGTCAGTCCCGATATTATCTTGCGCTGGAAAAATACCACCAGCAATATCAGCGGAAGAGTAACCACCACGCTGGCAGCCATAATCAGACCGTAGGGCAGCTCGTGCTGACTGGCTCCGCTGAACAGAGCCAGAGACACCGGCACCGTCCTGGCCTGATTGGTTAGCGTAAACGTGAGCGCAAATAAAAACTCGTTCCACGCAGCGATGAAAGCAAGCAATCCGGTTGTAACCGTCGCCGGCTTGAGTATCGGAAAAAATATCTTGGTCAGGATAACGTATCTGCTCGCGCCGTCCATGATCGCCGCCTCTTCGATATCCTTGGGAATGTTGTTCATGAAATTTGTCATGACCCACATCGTAAACGGAACCGTTATAATCATATACGCGAGAATGAGCGCCGATTTTTCATTGTATATATCGAAAACGCGAATCATTTCAAACATTCCCGACAAAACCGCCACGTGGGGTAAAGTCGTGACGCTCAGCGCAATCATCAGAATACGTTTTCTTCCTCTGAATTTATGCCGCGCCAGAGGATAGGCCGCAAAAAAGCAGACGGCCAAAGTCAGCAGCGACGTCAAAGTAGCGATTGCAAACGAGTTCCAAAAAGAGCATCCGAAAGTGATATCGCTGAGGACATATAAATAATTATCGAAGGTTATGCGGGAGGGAAAAATTTCCGTGGAAAATAAATCCGCGCTCCCTCTCAGAGAAGAAACAACCGCCCAATAAAATGGAAACAGGCAGGCGATTGCTATCCCGATGCAGACAACAAAAAATATCAGATTTTTTATTCTTTTTTTACCGACAACCATAATCTAATCCAAATCTTGCATTTTTTTTCTGTTAAGCATCACATATATAATGCCCAAAAAGAGAACGAAAAATAGCAGCGTGGTGGCTGCTGCCGATCCGTATCCGACGTCGGCGTAGTCAACGAGATGTTTTCTTGCGTAGACGGACATCGTCGCATTTGCGCTGTTTCCGTTGCTGAGTACGTAGACCAAATCGAAAATTCGCAGAGCATCCAGAGTCCGGAAAATCATTGCGACGATTATCGTCGGCTTCATCAACGGAAGTATGATTTTTACCAGCGTTTTCGAAAAAGGAATACTGTCGACCTCCGCGGCTTCGAAACAGTCGCGCGGCAGCGATTGCAATCCGGCCAGCAGCAGCAAAGCCATGTAGGGGGTCGTTTTCCATACGTCGACCAAAATTATGGAGACAACGCTCAGCGAATTAGACGCTATCCACGGAATCGGAGCGTCTATAATCGAAAATTTCATAAGCAATTCATTCACTATTCCGTAGACGTCGTTCAACATCCAGGCCCACATGCGAGCCGAGACGATTGTGGGAATTGTCCAGGGAATGAGGACAATCGCCCGCATCCATCCCCTGCCCCTGAAATTTCTGTGGAGAATCAGTGCGACTATCATCCCGAGAATTGTTTCGAGCGGAACGGAAATAAGCGCAATGAGAAAAGTGTTTTGGACGGCTCTCCACCAATCTCCGTCCTTCGCCAAAGCTATAAAATTGTCCATACCGACGAAATTTGTCTGCCGCAAATTATCAAGGGTGGCGTCGGTAAAACTGAAAAAAACCGTGCGCAGCAGAGGCCATCCCGCGCACAGCATTATCACGATTAAACACGGTGCAAGAAACAACCAATTTGACCAGCAGAATCTTTTAGATTTTTTCTTTTTCTTTATCGGACCAAGCTTCATCATCTGAAAAACCAAACCATTCCATCAAACTTTTAAAAAATCCCTTTTTTTTCCCCTCCGGCTCGTCCGGAATTTTGCCCTTCGCTTTTTTCAAAATCAGATTAAGCTTTTTATTGAGCTGCTCCAGACGCTCTCTAACCGTAAATTCCGGCTTCTCGGACTCAACGCTGTCCATGAGAATGCTGTTCACCGTATTAAAGATTTCGGTGCTTGCCTGAACGTAGTATTTTGAAAAATCTGCGGACGGACGCAGGACGGCATTGCTCAAAGATTCGTATACATAGGCGAAAAACGGACTGTGACTCAGCACTTTTGCATCCCTATACAGACTGCGGAACGCCGGTAGGTAGGAATGGGAAGAGCGAAGGCGCTGCTGATCTTTGCTCGTCAGAAATTTTATCAAATCCGCAGCGTATTTTTTATGTTTCGAATATTTTGAGACGGCCATAAACCACCCTCCGAGCACTCCGGATGATTTTCCCCCAGTAATACTCGGCGGAACGGGAATCACTCCGACTTTTCCGGCAACGGCCATATTCGCGTCATTTAACAGCGACCAGGCGTAGGGCCAATTTCGCATAAACACTGCATTGCCCGATTGAAACATGCTGCGGGCGTCTTCTTCGGAGTAGTTCAGAACACTTCTGCTGCAAATATTTTTCAGGCAATTTATCAAAAATGCGGTGCCGCTGACCACAGCGTCCGAATCGACCGTAGCAATACCGCTCGTAACGATTGCTCCGCCGAACGAATCAACGATTTCCGCAAAATTACACGTCAGAATCTCGAAGGCCTTTGCCTGAAAAACGAATCCGTGAAACCTGTTCTTTTTTTCGGGATCTCTGCATTCTTCGTCCTGAATATATTTTGCCGTTTCGTACAACTCTTCCCAGGTTACCGGAACCGGTTTTCCATATTTGCCCAGCAGATCCGTGCGATAGTATATGACTCCGCAATCCGTGTAGAGGGGCAGCGCAACCATTTTTTCGCCGCTGTACATGCTGCTGCGTATGGCCGGAAAATAATCCGACTCGTCTATTTCTCCGACTTCGTAAAATTCTTTCAAATCAACCAAATAATCCGAAAAAACGCCGACCCAGGCAATATCTATTTGCAGAATATCCACATCGAATGATTCTGCGCTGAACCATTGCTTGTACAAGGCAAAACATTCGTTGCTGGCATGCGGCAAAGTGATAATTTCTACTTTATGCTGATTTCCGGTTATTTTAACCCATTCGTCAATCGCATTTCTCAGAAGAACAAGCTCCATCCCCTTGGATCTGCACGTAATTTTCAGAGTTACACACTCCGCGCAGAAAAAACAGGATGCAGCCAAAAACGATATTAAGACTTTTTTCACACTAACAACTCCGCCGTCATTTTAAGTTAATCGTCGGAGGTAAATCAAGCTTTATATGCAGTTCCCTGAGCTGTTTGTCGCTCACGTTTGACGGAGCGTTCATCATCAAATCCTGAGCCTGCTGATTCAACGGGAAGGCAATAACCTCGCGGATGTTCGGCTCGCCTGTCAGCAGCATAATCATGCGATCGATACCCGGAGCGCATCCTCCGTGCGGCGGAGCCCCGCATTGAAATGCCTGGAACATTCCCTTAAATTTCTCTCTCACGGTTTTTTCATCGTATCCGGCTATGGAAAACGCCTTGATCATTAATTCCGGCAGATGATTCCGAATTGCGCCGCTGGAAAGTTCGATTCCGTTGCAAACGATGTCGTATTGATATGCCGTTATTTCCAGAGGATCCTCATTTTCCAGCGCCTCCATTCCCCCGCGAGGCATTGAAAACGGATTGTGCGAAAAATCGATATTCCCGGTAGTTTCATTCAGTTCGTACATCGGAAAATCGGTGATCCAGCAAAACTCGAATCCGTCCGAGCAAAGGCCGAGATCCGTTCCCAGTTTTTGCCGCAGCAAACCGGCCACTTTTTCCGCCTTGCTTTTTTTATCGCAGATGAAAAACACCGCTCCGTTGTATTCCGAAGACCTGCAAAGAGATTCGAGTCTCGTGATTTCATCCACATTGGTATGCCATATCGCCAGCGTTCGTTCGCGAATAGCACGCAATCTGTTTTCATCCAAAAATTTTGCGATGGGACCTTTTGCCTCCTCACCGTTAAATATTATGTATCCGAGTCCGGGAAGATCCTGCTCCTTCGCCCAATCGTTTAATTTATCGAAAAAGCTGCGCGGCTGTTTTTCTGCTCCGACAACACCGATGGCGCGAACAACTCCTCCGCCTTTTACGATGTTCGCGAAAGCCGTAAAGGATGATTCCTCAAAAATATCCCCCACTTCATTGATCATCAGCGGATTTCTCAGATCAGGCTTGTCGCTGCCGTAGCGCAGCATTGCGTAACGGTAGGAAATTCGCCGAAACGGGTATGGAGACACGGTTTTATCGGAAAATTCCTTGAAAATTTCATAAATCACCGGCTCAATGGCGTTGAATACATCGTCCTGAGTGACGAACGACATTTCAAAATCCAGTTGATAAAATTCTCCGGGAGATCTGTCCGCGCGACTGTCCTCATCTCGAAAACAAGGGGCAATCTGGAAATACTTATCGAATCCCGCCACCATCAAAAGCTGCTTAAATTGCTGCGGCGCCTGGGGCAAAGCGTAAAATTTTCCGGGATGCAATCTGCTCGGAACGAGAAAATCCCTCGCCCCTTCCGGAGAACTGCAGGTAAGAATCGGAGTGTTGATCTCCAAAAAACCTCTTTTCGTCATTTTTTCGCGGAGTGCAGAGATCACCCGGGAGCGCAGCACAATATTTTTATGAATTTGTTCTCTTCGAAGATCCAAAAATCTGTATTTCAGGCGAGTTTCTTCCGACAAATCCGAAACGCTGCTTATGCTCATCGGGAGATTTTCCACGTAGGAAAGTACCGTGAAACTTTGAATTTGAATTTCTATTTTTCCGGTCGGATTGGCTTCATTCACGCTTTCCGGAGTACGCTCCGTCACTTTTCCTTCCACGGTGACGATGCATTCATGACGCACTTTTTCAACTTCGCGAAAAACGTCGCTGCTCGAATCTATCACACATTGCGTAATACCGTAATGATCTCGCAAATCGATGAATAAAAGGCTTCCGTGATCGCGTTTTTTGTTAACCCACCCGGACAGCTTTACGGTTTCACCGACATTGGGAAGTCTCAATTCACCACAGGTATGCGTTCTGTATATATTCATTGTATCTCCTTTAGCAGACATTCGATTTTTTGAGCATAATCAAACGAATCATCGATAAAAAACAAAAGATCCGGAACAAATTTCAGTCTAATCTGTTTTCCGACGCAGTGGCGCAGATGCGGAGTATTCAGTCGCAAAAATTCAAGACATTCTTCCTCGGAAACATTGTCGGACAGATACGTAACGTAAACCTTCACATGTTGCAGGCAGGAACTTACTCTGACGTCGGTCACGGATAAAAAAGCCGTGTTTATTTTTTCGTCATTGAGCGAGTTTCGGAGAAAAAATTCCGACAACACCCGCCTCACCTCCGCCGCCACCCGGTGAGTCCTGTTTACACTTTTTTTTAGCATAATGATTACAGTTGCCGAGCAACTTCCTCCAATTCGAAACACTCTATTATATCGTTGATATGGATATCATTGTAACTCTCGAGAGATATGCCGCACTCAAATCCTTCTTTTACTTCTTTTGCGTCGTCCTTCCCTCTTTTTACCGATTTTATATCTCCGCTGTGAACGATGGCGCCGTTACGAATGAGCCTCGATTTTGCGTTGCGTTTGATAACGCCGTTGATAACCATACATCCGGCAATTCTTCCGTATTTCGAAACGTCGAAAATCTTTCTCACCTCCGCCGATCCGAGAACGTTTTCCTTAATATCCGGAGCCAACAACCCGGACAACGAAGTTTTAACGTCGTTTATGAGATCATAAATTATGGAATAGTATTTCACCGGAATTGCGTCCCGGGAAATTTGTTCTCGAGCCTGCACATTGGCGCGCACGTTAAATCCGACGATCATGGCCTTGGATGCCTTCGCCAGCGATACGTCGTTTTCGGTAATTTCTCCGATTCCCGAGTGGATGATTTTCACCAAAACTTCGTCCGTGGAAAATTTCTGAAGACTGGAGCAAATTGCTTCGGAAGATCCCTGAACATCGGCTTTCACAATAATCGACAATGTTTGCAATTTTTCGTCCGCTTCCAGCTTTGAGAACATCTGATCCACAGAAACCCGCGAAGAAACGACCCAGGCCTGCTCCCGATTTTTGCGATCGCGATAGCCGGCAATTTCCCGGGCTTTGGCCTCATTCTCGACCACGACAAAATCATCTCCAGGAACGGTCGCACCGTTAAATCCGATGATTTCCCCGGGAGTTCCGGGAGTTATTTTGCTGAAAGTATCTCCCCGGTAATTTCGGATCGCCCGCACTCGTCCGAAAACTGCTCCGGAAACGAAAATATCTCCCAATTTGAGAGTACCTTTGTTAACAAGAACGGTGGCGACGGGGCCAAGTCCTTTTTCCAGTCTCGATTCGATGACGATTCCTTCCGCCTCTCGATCGGGATTGGCCTTCAGATCCAAAATTTCCGCCTGGAGCAAAACGGCTTCCTCCAATTTGTGAAGGTTGAGTCCGGTTTTCGCGGAAATTTCCACGTCCATCGTTTCTCCTCCGAAGGATTCGACGACAACCTCATGCTGAAGCAAATCTCTTCGAACATTATCCGGATTTGCTCCCGGCTTATCCATTTTGTTTATGGCGACTATCATCGGAACATTGGCCGCTTTTGCGTGATTGATTGCCTCGATGGTTTGATCGCTTACGCTGTCGTCGGCGGCAACCACCAGAACCACGATGTCGGTTATGTTCGCTCCCCGGGATCTCATTTCGGTAAACGCGGCGTGACCCGGAGTGTCGATGAAGGT